>JBCCUP010000024.1 GCA_039196715.1 Pseudomonadota bacterium | reverse complement strand
GAAATGCGAGTCGACGCCGTCAAGCGTTTCGCTATGTTCGTTCGCCGCGTCTCGCCAGGGCCTGCGCGGCCCGGCAATGACACAGCTCCCACGGCTCCACGGGACTCGGTGGGAGCGCGGTCGTCGCATAGCGACACCGGGCGAAATGCGAGTCGACGCCGTCATGCGTGTCGCCTTGTTTGTTCGCCGCGTCTCGCCAAGGCGAGGACACGGCTCCCACGGCTGCACGGGACTCTGTGGGAGCGCGGTCGTCGCGTAGCGACACCGGGTGAAATGCGAGTCGACGCCGTCAAGCGTTTCGCTATGTTCGTTCGCCGCGTCTCGCCAGGGCCTGCGCGGCCCGGCAATGACACAGCTCCCACGGTGGACGCAGATCCCTGTGGGAGCGCGGTCGTCGCGTAGCGACACCGGGCGAAGAGAGAGCCGACACCGTCAAGCGTGTCGCCTTGTTTATTCGCCGCGTCTCGCTGGCGCGAGGACGCGGCTACGCTGGACGCCTCAGCGGCGGCGGCGTTTGCGGAAGGAGTCGTCGGGGGTGCCTTTGAAGCACGCGAGCACGTAGGGGTACACCTCGGTCATGTAGTAGCCGTACTGGCCGTCGACTGTCATGCCGTTGCACGCGTCGAGGTCGCCCAGTCCGGCGACGTATTCGTAGTCGTCGCGGAATGCGCCGTCGTAACTGCCACCGGGGTCGCCCGCCCCGGACGGCCGCTGTCCGGTCTTGAGCCGGTAGCTCGAGCGCACGGCCCGCACCCGGTCACCGTCCTGAATCAGGCTGCCGAAGATCGGAAAGCCGTCCGCGGCAAAGCCGACCACCGGTGAGGGCTCACTGCTGTTGTTGCTGTACAGCGCGTTGGGCGGCCCGTGGTAATGGTAGGTGCCGTCGGGTTGCGTGTGGGCATTGTGGCTGTCCACACCGAAGCCGTTCTCACGAAACATCGGGTCGTAGCGCCAGGGCTGGTTGGGGTCGTTGCAGCCAATGCGGCCATCGCGCACACCAAAACACCCCGCGGCAAGCAGGTCCACCTTCACGCCATTGAGCAACACGGCGTTGTCGAGCCGCAACGACAAGGGAGTCGGTGCGCCGGCAATCGCCGGCGAGGCTGTCACGCTGAAGCGTTGGTCCTGCTCGGCGACGGGGTTGCGAAAGCGCCGTGCGCCGTCGTTCAGGTCGTGGTTCGGAATGGCGTTGCTTTCGAATACGCACTGGCCGCCCTCGACCGACACGCGCATTTCGCCGCTGTAACGGGTGTTGGTGTTCACGTCCCTGACCGCCGAGGTGGTTTGCCACTCGGCGTAGTCCGCACAGTTCGCGCTGCGCCGCGTCAACAGCGCATCGGTGATGTCGGTCACGCCGGCCGCGTCGACCGTCGACACCGCGTTGCCCGCCTGCACGGCGAGCGCAAAGCCGTTGAGGGCGGCCACCCGCACGCCGTACTGCGCCGTGCGGTTGATGACGTTGTTCTGTTCCCGCGGGTCGGCGACGAGGTCGTAGAGCTCGCGCGACCCGTCGTCAAAGGCGATCAGCTTCACCGTGTCGTCCCGCACGGCCCACCCCGAAGTGCGCCGGCTCTTGAATTCGCTGTAGTTGAACCGCCTGGGCGCCGCCACGTCGTGCGCAAGCAGGTCGGCGAAACTCACGCTGTCGAGGTTCGCCGGCGTGCCGGCCCCGGTGAGCTCCGCCAGCGTGGCGTAGACGTCCACTGCGTTGACCAGCGCGGCTTCGCGCTCGCCGCGCCGCGCGACGCCCGCACCGGAGGCGAGCAAGGGCACGCGGATACCACCCTCGTACAGGGTGCCCTTGCCCTGGCGCTTGGCGTACGCCGTGGTGTCGATGACCCGCGAGGGCGTGCCGTTGTCACCGATGTACAGAATCAGCGTGTTCTCCCGGCTGGCATCGGGGAGCGACGCCACCAGGCGACCGATTTCCGTGTCCATCGCCTCGATCGCGGCAAGGTAGTAGTCCCGCGGGCGGGCGCGGATGTCGGCCGCAGTGCCAGACAGTTGCCGAGCATGCAAGTCGGCGGGCGGCAAGTGAAACGGCGCGTGCGGTGCCACGTACGCAAGCCACAAAAACCACGGCGACTCGCCCTGGGCGCCGATCCAGTCGATCGCGAGGTCGGTCATCGCGGTGGTGTGGTAGGTCGTTGCCACGCGCTGTGCGCCAGCGTCGCTCAGCGGCCACTGTGTGTAGCTGTCGACGGTGCCGGACAGGGTGCCGGCAAAGTGGCCGACACCGGCTTCGATCGGGTGGAAATCGTCGGTAGCCCGGCCACCGGCCAGGTGCCACTTCCCGATCAGCGCAGTGCTGTACCCGCTGCCCTGGCGCAGGTGTTCGTGCAGCGTCAGACGCGCGGTGTCGAGCCGATCCGGCACCGTGTCGACGCCACTCTTGTGGCCGTGCAGGCCGGTCAACAGGGCACCGCGCGTGGTCGTGCACGCCGGTGTCGCCCAGGCGTTGTCAAACACCAGGCCATCGGCCGCCAGTTGATCGAGGTGCGGCGTGAACGGCTGATCCTCACTGACCGTGTACTGCGCCGACGCGTCGAGACCCTGGTCGTCCGACACGATCAACAGCACGTTGGGCGATCCGAGTGATGCCGCGTGACCCGCGGCCGAACCGATACCCAATGCAAGCCCGACGCAGCACGCGGCTGCAATCGGTGACGACGTTGTGCGAGACGACACGGGCGACTCCCTGTTCCTGGTGGCGACACACTCAGTGTAGGCGCCACTGGCGCGAGCTCACACCACCCGAGCGGTAAGTCTGTGTAAATGTCCTTCAGCGAACGTCAGGCGAGACGTCGCGCACTGTGGTGTGCCAGGTCGCGGGCGAAGTCGCCGGCCGAGAGGCCGCGCCGCAGCGCCCGTTCCAACACGTCGCGCTGCGACGCCGGCACCGGTCCGTCAACAGGCGGGTCGCGGTCGAGGTTGGTCGGGAACGCATAGCCCTCGGCGCAACACGCGATGGCGGCGCGCAGCGCAGGGGGAATGTCGCCTGATTCGACGCGCGACGCGAAGGCCGGGTAGAGCGCACGGCACATGCGTTCGCGGTCGACCACCTCGGTTGAGCGGCCAAAGGCCGAGGACACCTGCAACAGGTTGGCCAGGCGCTCGATGTCGGCACTGCGGTTGCTGCCGGCCGCGTGGTACACCGCCGGGTTGAAGAACAGCGCATCGCCTTTGGCCAGCGGCAACTGCACGCAGTGCGATTCGAAATGGGCCCGAATGTCTTCACGCTGCCAGACGAGGTAGCCCGGACCGAAGCGCTGTGACCCGGGCAGCAACTGGGTGGGGCCTGACTCGACCGGCATGTCGCAGTGCGCAACCGCACCTTGCAAGGTCAGCAAGGGCGACACGTCGTGCACCGCGCGCGGGTAGGCCGTCGCGGCGAGCGGCCCCTGGAAACCGAGGTGGTAGTCCCGGTGTGCCTTTTGCGCCGCACCGCCCGGGTGCACCAGGTTCACCTGCGCAGTCATCTGGTAGAACGGGCCCAGCCAGGCGGTGCACACCGCGTCGATGGCCGCCGACCCGTGGTAGCGCACGAAGGTGTCCGGATCCGCGAGCGCGAGCTTCTGCAAGGAGTTCCAGATCCGGTCGTTGCCGCTGGAGAAATGGTCGGCGTGTTCGGTCTTGCCTTCTGCTTCGCGCTCGAGGATGCGCTCGAACGCGGCTGTCGCGGCATCGACCGCGTCGAGATCGGGCACCGCGGCCCGCAACACGACGACGCCGGCACCGTGCTGCAACACCGCCGCCCACTCCGACTGCAGCGCGCGCAGGGCGGCGCTGTCGACGGGGCCGCAAAGCACCTCGACCAACGCTGGCACGTCGTAGACGGGTATGCCTTGCGCCACGTCCACCGCTTGCGGTGTCGGCGTAAGCGGGGCGTCGCAGGCGGCGACGAGGTCGGCCACCGTGACCGCGTCAGCGTTGTAAAACGCGCTCGTGGCACGGCGTTTGGGGCGTTCGATGGCGTCGACCGGTGTCATCTCACACCTTCTCCTAAGTCAGTAGGGTTGCGACTTGGCGCCCTCATCCTGCCACGTCGCCCTGGCCTCGGTCACGCTGCTGCGCTCGCTGACGGCCGGGATGCCGACCTGCCACCAACTGCCGCCGCCGGTCGAATCCACCGGGTTGGTGTCGATGCAGATGGCGTAGCTGCCGGCCGCCGCGCGTGCCCGTTGCAGCGCCTCGGCGAGCCCATCGAGTGAGGACACGTGCTCCGCCGTCGCGCCCAGCGCCCGTGCGTGGGCGGCAAAATCGACTTTGGGTGTGTTGCCCTCGGTGCCATCGTCAAGCAGGTTGTTGAACGGGTCCTGGCCGCAGGCGTTCTGCAAGCGGTTGATGCAGCCAAAGCCGCGGTTGTCGAGGATCACAAGGGTGATTTTCTGATCGAGCGCCACCGAGCTTGCGATTTCGGAGTTCAGCATGAGGTAGCTGCCGTCCCCCACGACTACGAACACCTCGCTCGCGGGGGACGCCATTTTCACGCCGATACCGGCTGGAATCTCGTACCCCATGCAGGAGAAACCGTACTCGCTGTGGTAGCCGGCGCTGTGCCCGGTCGGCCAGACCTTGACGCCCTCGGCCGGCATGGAACCGGCGGCAACGACGAGCACGTCACGCTCCGGGTCGGCCGCGGCAGCGATCACGGCCGTCACCTGGGCATCCGATGGCAGCCCGTCACCCGGTGCCGTGGCGTCGCTGACTTCCGCGGACCAGGCCGCTTTCTCCTGCGCCACACGGTCCACCCAAGCACCACTCGACTGCCAGCCGGCCAGCGCGCTGTCCAGCGCTTCCAGGGTGCACCGTGCGTCGCCGCGAAGCGGCGTCGCGTTGTGCTTGCGCGCGTCGAGTTGCGCAACGTTGATGTTGATCTGCGGCACACCGCTTGAGACCACGGTGCGGGAGCCGGTGGTGAAATCCGAGAGCCGCGTGCCCACGGTGACAATGAGGTCGGCGTCGCGCACCAACGCGTTGGCCGAACTTGCACCCACCACACCCACGCCCCCGGCATTCATCGGGTCGGCGTGGTGCAGCGCGCCCTTGCCGGCCGAGGTTTCGACCACAGGCACCTGGTGGTCACGCGCAAAGCTGCGCAGGGCCTCCACGGCAAAGCTGTAGTGCACACCGCCACCGGCGACCAGCACGGGCCGCTCCGCGCCCCGAATCAGCTCGACGGCACGCGCCAGCCGCGTCGCATCGGGCATCTGCCGCTCGAGGTGGTGCACCACGGGCTCGAACAGCCACGCCGGAAACTCGGCCGTCTCGGCCTGTGCGTCCTGCGGCAAGCAGAGCGTCGCCGGCCCGCACAGCTCCGGGTCGGTCAACACCGCCATGGCCGCGGGCAGCGCCGTGACCAGCTGTTCGGGTTTGGTGATGCGGTCGAAGTAGCGTGACACGGGCCGGAGGCAGTCGTTGGCCGTGATGTTCGGGTCGCCACCGTGCTCGACCTGTTGCAACACCGGGTCGGGCCTGCGGTTCGTGAAGGTGTCACCCGGCAGAAACAGGACCGGCAGACGGTTCACATGCGCGACCGCCGCCGCCGTCACGAGGTTGGTGGCACCGGGCCCGATCGAGCTCGACACCGCCATCATGCGCTGGCGCCGCATCTGTTTCGCGTAGGCGATCGCTGCGTGGGCCATCGACTGTTCGTTGTGGCCACGGTACGTTGGCAGTTGTTGTCGCACCGCGTGCAAGGCCTCGCCCAACGCCGGCACGTTGCCGTGGCCGAAAATTGCCCAGAGCCCCGCGAACAGTGGCTCAACACCGTTTTCCGTTTGCACCTGTTGCGCTGTCAAGAACCGGGTGAGCGCCTGCGCGGTGGTGAGTGTGATTGTGGCCATGGTGGTGGGTCCTCAACAAAGGCGTGGTGTTGAATGTGTCTTTTGTGGGAGCCGCTTATCGAGCGGCGACGCATGCCTTTTAGCCCGCATGCTTTTTGCGCGCTTATCGCCGCTCACGGTTGGTCCGTCACACGTGGTCCGTCACACGGCGGCTCCCACAACCGATGTGCGGCTTTTTTGCCAGGCGGCGATCACGGCACGGTAGTTCTGCGCCACGGCGTCCACAAAACCCGCATCGTCCATGTCGTTTGCAAGCCATTGCCTGGACGGCGCGCCAAAGATGCTTCGACCAACGGCGAAGCCTTTGACGCGTTCGAGCCCCGCCGATGCGTGGAAGCCGGCGGCCAGTTCGTCGATCGGCGCGTCCAGACCCAGCACGACGACACCCTGGCAGTGGGGATCGTGCTCGGCAATCAACGCATCGACGCTGGCGTAGCCTGCCGCACTCAGTGCAGGCAGCTTCCACCAATCCGCAAACACGCCGAGACCGTAGAACCGCTCGACGCTGCGGCAGACGGCGTCGGTGACGTCCCCCGACCCGGTGGGCGGGATGATTTCGAGCAGCAGCTCGTGGCCGCTGTCCTGGCACGCAGCCCAGAGGTCGAGCACCTGTTGTTCCTGGCGGTCGCGCAACGCGGGTTCGTCGTCAGGGTGGTAGCTGATCAGGCATTTGACGATGTGTTCGTCGGGCCAATGCCGCAGGCGTGAGCCGATGCTGCTGCCACCTTCGAGCTGGATCGGGCGCGAGTGCGGCACCTCGACCGGGCGCCCGATCCACCAGTCACGGCCGGAGGCGTCGTTCAACACGTCCTGACCAAAGGTGTCATCGCACAGGATTCCGGCCTGGCCCTGCAACCCGTCTTCGCTGACAACTGCCTGCGCCGCCTGCAGCAGCAAGCGCTTGAGGTACGGGATATGCGCTGTGCTCACACCGGCGGTCTCGCACATCTCGACAAACTGCGCACGGTGATCAAAGGCGAGCACCACCACCTGCTCGCGCGGCGCACGGCGCACACGCGTGGTCACGCGGTGCAACTGATTCAGCGCAGCGTCCTGGTCGGGCCGCGGGATATCGGCCGCGTGCGCGAGATAGTGTGCCAACTCCGGCACCGTCGGCATGGCCGGGGTGCACCCGTGGCGTGAGACCACCAGGGCACCGCTGGCGTTCGCGTAGGTCAATGCCGCTTCATAGCCTTCACCGTTCAGCCAGCCGCGGAGGAACCCCGCCGCAAACGCGTCGCCGGCGCCGAGCACGTTGAGCACGTCGACCGTCACACCGGACACCGTGATACCGTCGTCGATCGCGTCCGGGATGGGCCCATCAAACACGGTTGCGCCAAAGGGGCCGCGCTTCAACACGATGATGGCGTCAGTCACCGCCCGCACGGCACGTAGCGCCTCGAGGGTGTCGGTCGAGCCACCGGCAATGTGAACTTCTTCCTCGGTGCCGATGACCAGGTCCAGCATCGGCAGGATGCCTTGCAAATGCGCCGTGACGCCGTCGTTCGCGATGAAGCGGGTCTCGCCGTCGCCGCGTGAGGTCAGGCCCCAGAGCACCGGCCGGTAGTCGATGTCGAGCGCGGTTTTCACACCGCGCGCACGCGCGATCTTCAGCGCCTCAGTCGACACCGCGTGCACGCGCTCGGTCGAGAAATGCGTGCCGGTGATCAAGAGGCATTTGGCCGACCCGATGAACGCCGGGTCGAGGTCGGACAGCTCGAGCCCCATGTCGGCGCAGTTCTCCCGCACAAACACCAGGGGGAAGGTGTCGCGGTCCTTGATGCCGAGCACCACCATCGCGGTCGGGCGGGACGGGTCGGTGCGCACGCAGCGGGTATCGACCCCTTCGCGCGTCAGTTGCTCGCGCAGGAAGCGACCAAGGTGTTCGTCGCCGACGCGCGTGATCAACCCACTCCTGAGCCCTTGTCGCGCGGCACAGGCGGCGATGTTGGTCGAGGAACCGCCGAGGTACTTCGAGAAGCGACTGGCGTCCTCCAGACGGGCGCCGACCTGGTCGGCGTAGAAATCCACGCCGCACCGGCCGAGTGTGATCAGGTCGAGCGCTGTCACGGTGCAATCAGCCAGTCGTGGTGCGGGTGGTTGTGGAACACCCATTTGCGGGTCGGGCCAGCCATCACGTTGAGGTAGTAGCCCTCGTAACCGTGTGGCACACCGTAGGGGTGGTAGCCGCGGGGCACCAAGACGACGTCGCCGTCGTGAATTGCGAGCGTCTCGTCGAGGCTGTGGTCGTCCGTGTAGACGCGTTGGAACGCAAAGCCCTGTGACGGAAAAATCCGGTGGTAGTAGGTTTCTTCGAGCAAGGACTGGTTCGGCAAATCGTCTTCGTCGTGGCGGTGCGGTGGGTAACTGCTCCAGTTGCCCGACGGCGTGCGCACTTCGACCACGAGCAGGCTGTGCGCCCAGTCGACGCGGTCGGGCAGGATGTCGTAGATGTAGCGCGTGTTGCTGCCCTCGCCGCGCACCGAGTAGCCGACGTCGTCGCCCGCAATCAACCGCACCGGGTAGGCGCCAGACTCACCCCCCGGCGCACTGCACACCGCGAGGGCCAACGCACCGCGCGCGACCACGTGCGCGGATTGCCCCGCCGGCACGTAGACCGACACCGGCTTGCTGTGGTCGGCCAGGTCCGTGCGTTCCCCGAGCTTGGCGAAGGACTCGCCACCGGCAGCGATGTCGGCGAAACCCGACAGAATGACCAGGCAACGCTCGCGCGTGTCGCTCTCGACGTGGAGCACGGCGCCCTCACCGAGGTGGTAGACCTCGAATCCGACGTAGGTCCAGCTGGCCGAGGCCGGGGTCACGCGGTGCACGCAGCCGTCTGCGTCGGCGGGCTGCGGTCGCACTAACAGCGGGCTCACGGCTGCACGACCGCTTGGGTTTCGCCCGTGGCCACGGACGCCGCCGCGGCATCGGCGAGCAGCAACGCCCGCAAGCCGTCCTCACCAGTGGGCACGGTGACGTCGTCGCCGGCTACCCAGGCGACGAAGCGCGTGAGCTCGTTGGCGTAGGCCTCGACGTAGCGCGCCATGAAGAAGTCCTGCAACGGCTCGCGGGTGTAGCCGCCCGCCGCCGCGTGTTCAACGAGGGAGTTGCGCGGGTTGCCGAAGCGCAGCATGCCGGTGCTCCCGTGCACTTCCACCCGCTGATCGTAGCCGTAACTCGCGCGCCGCGAGTTCGTGATCACGGCCTGCTTGCCGCTTGCCGTGGACAACATGGCGGTCGCCGTGTCGACGTCCTCACCGGCGATGGCGGGATCGGTCAGGACCGAGCCAAAGGCACTGACGCGCACCGGCTCCTCGCCGAGCACCCAGCGCGCAATGTCCAGATCGTGGATCATCATGTCGCGGAACAGGCCGCCCGAGCGCCGGATGTACTCGAGCGGCGGCGCAGCCGGGTCGCGCGAGGTGATCACCACCTGCTCGACCTCGCCGATCTCACCGGCGTCCACGGCCGCTTTCAACGCGGCAAAGTGGGGATCGAAACGGCGGTTGAAACCCACCATCAAACGCGCATGGGTGTCCGCCACCACGCCGAGGCACGCACGCACCCGGTCGGCGTCGAGGTCGATCGGCTTTTCGCAGAAGATCGCCTTGCCCGCGCGCGCCGCCGACTCAATGAGGTCGGCGTGGGTGTCGGTCGGGGTGCAGATGATGACCGCGTCGACGTCTGGCGCCGCAATCAACGCGTCGACTTCACCCACCCGGCACCCGTACTGCTCGCTCAGCGACGCCGCGGCTGCCGGCACCGCATCAGCCACCGCGACCAGGCTCGCCACTGCGCTGCTGGCGACCGCACGGGCATGCACCTGGCCGATCCGTCCCGCACCCAATACTGCAAATCTGGCACTCATGTACTCGCATCTCCCCGCGTGACATCGACCCACTGGCGCGACTCGCTGGAGGCGATGAAGGCGTCGCCGACCCGGTGCACGGCCAGCCCGTGGGCAAAATCCGGCCACAGGCTCTCGCCCGCCTCGATCGCCTTCAGGAAGTCGTGTTGTTCGATGATGATCTGGTCCTGGTAGCCGGTGCCGTGTCCCGGCCCCTGGCAGAAGCCGAGGTAGTCGGGGTGCGCCGGGCCTGTGAGGATCTTCTTGAAACCGGCCTCCGCCGCCGGCGCATCGCCGCGGCACAACCACACGGCGTTCTGGTCTTCGCCGTCGAAGCGGATGCTGCCGGTGCTGCCGTGCAGCTCGTAGGCGTAGCCCATCTTGCGGCCGTGCGCGACGCGGCTGGACAGGATGTGCCCCATGGCGCCGCTGCTGAACCGGCAGAGGCACTGGGCCTGATCGTCGTTGGTCACCGCCACACCACCGCGCTCGGTGACCACGGTCTGCATGTCGGCCACCAGCGACGCAATGTCGCCACCGAGCGCCAGTGCACAATTGAACGCGTGCGGTGCGAGATCACCGAGGTTGCCGTTGGCCATGCCCTCGGTGCGCCAGTTGGCAGGCAAGGTGGCGTCGGCGAGAAAGTCCTCGGTGTGCTCGATCCGCAGGTAGTGCAGCGACCCGATCACGCCGTCGGCGAGCATCTGGCGTACGAACTGGGTTGCGGGTGTGCGCACGTAGTTGAAGCCGATCATGTTGACCACACCGCTGGCACGCGCCGCTTCTGCCATCGCGACGGCCGAATCCGTGTTCTCGGCCAGCGGTTTTTCGCAGAACACGGGCTTGCCGAGTGCAAAGGCGGCCTCGCTGATGGCCCGGTGGCTGTCCTGCATCGAGGCAATCACGACCGCCTCCACCTTCGGGTCGGTGACCAGGGTGCGCCAGTCGCCGGTGCTGCGGGCAAAACCGAGACGGGCCGCCGCAGCCCGCGCTCCGTCCTCGGAGCGCGTCGCGATCATTTCGCACCGCGGCCGAAGCGCGGTGTTGAACACCGCACCCACCGCGTGCAAGGCCACCGCGTGCGCCTTGCCCATGTAGCCGGCTCCGACGAGCCCGATGCCGATCTCACGCATGGCCGCGGGCCCCGTGTTGTCCCGATCCGCAGACCAACCGGTAGCGGTGCGCACGGGTGCGTCCAGATCGCGTGTTCACAAGCAGTCCCCCGCACCGACGCGCATCGGCAGCTGAGTGGTGGAATAGCCGAATTTAAGCACAGACAGGGGCTATTTTGCAACCGGTTGCAAAATGGCTGTCAGGCCACACCGTGCCGTGCACCCAGCCGCGTTCGCGGCGCCGCGCCTTCCCTGCCTGTTCGTTCGCGAGCGCTCGAAAAGGCCCGGATCTTGCTGATCAATCCGTGATGCGCCGCCGACTGGCAGGTGCACGGTCCGCGACTGGAACGCGGACAGGGATACCGGGCCACCGCGCTCACCCTGCCAAGGCGGGCGGTGGGTGGCTCCACACAGCTCACACCCAAGGAAGGGACACTGTGGAAAACAGCCAACGCATACAGCTCGGCGTGCGCGACACACTGCGCATCATCTGGCCCTACGTGAAGAGCAACTTCAACAAGCAGTTGCAGGGCATTTGGTTCATCGTCGCCTACCTCATTTTCTTCCAGCTGGTCATCCTGCAGCTGCCGATCGTGTTCTCGTTGATGATCGCGCTCGGTGTGCTGACCGTCGCCGTGGGTTTGATGTTCTTCATGGAGGGGCTGCGCCTGGGGTTGATGCCGCTCGGGGAGGTGATCGGCAGCACCTTGCCCAAGCAGAGCCACATGGCGACCATCCTGCTGTTCGCGTTCCTGCTCGGCCTCGGCGCGACCTTCGCCGAACCTGCCATTGCGGTGCTCAAGGCCGCCGGCAAGGGCGTGGTGCCGGACGACGCGCCCTTGCTCTACAGCCTGCTGAACGATTTTTCCAACGAGCTGGTCCTCTCCGTCGGGGTCGGGGTCGGTCTCGCCGTGATGCTCGGCGTGCTGCGTTTCTTCTATGCCTGGCCGCTGAAGACGCTCGCGATCCCAGCCGTCGGCCTGCTGCTGGTGCTGTCGTACTTCTTCAATCAGAACGCGGTGCTTTCGGACGTGTTGGGGCTGGCATGGGACTGCGGCGCCGTCACCACCGGTCCGGTGACCGTGCCGCTGGTGCTCGCACTTGGCATCGGCGTGTGCCGCGTTGTCAGCGGCGGGTCCGGTGACAGCAGCCACTCGGGCTTCGGCATCGTCACCCTCGCCTCGCTGTTCCCGATTCTGGCCGTTCTGCTGCTCGCGCTGTTCCACTACGGCAAGCAGGACTACTACGGGGCCGCGAACTACGCGGGCCAGGTGCAACCGGCTGCGGTCATGGCATCCGCCGAGCAACCCACAGCCGCCCCCACCGCCACAGGCGCCCCGGTCTCGAACGCGGAATTCGAATCGTTTCTCGCCAGCGGCACCCTGCCCGAAGATCACACCATCCGCTTTCGCGGCGGCAGCGCGGTGTTGGTTGACGGGCAGATCGTGTTGTCGGAGCCTGACGTGATCATCGAGAAGCAGCTCGAGCGCCCGTTTCAGGTGTTCGGCGAGGAAACCTGGGACCACTCCAGTCCCTTCGTCGACCGGGTGCAGCAGTCGTTCATCGACGCGTTGCGCGCCATCGTGCCCCTGTGTGTGTTCCTCTACGTGGTACTCCGCCTGTTGCTCCGCAAGAAGCTCGACGAAAGCAGCGACGTCGGCATCGGTGTCGTGTTCGCACTGGCCGGCATGACACTCTTCGGCCTCGGCATCATCCTGGGCCTGACACCGCTCGGCAGCCAGCTCGGCGGCAACATCCCGCTCACGTTTGCCAGCATCGTCCCCTGGGGCATGTCCGACTACGAGCAGGCGCTGTTCAGCCCGACAGCGGGCAAACTCGCGGCAATCGGATTCGCATTCTTTCTCGGCTACGGCGCGACGCTCGCCGAGCCCGCACTGAACGCTCTCGGCGACACGGTTGAAAAAATCACCGTCGGCGCTTTCCGCAAGAAACTCCTGATGCAGAGCGTGGCGATCGGGGTCGGCATGGGTATCGCCGCCGGCATCGTCAAGATGGTGTTCAACCTCCCGCTGTTCTGGATGTTGATGCCGGCCTACTCCCTCGTGCTCGTGCTGACCTGGTTTGCACCGCACGGCTTCGTCAACTTCGGCTGGGACAGCGCCGGTGTCACAACCGGGCCCATCACCGTGCCGTTGGTGCTGGCCATGGGCCTCGGCATCGGCGGCAACGTGCCCGGCGTCAGCGACGGCTTCGGCATCCTCGCGCTGGCCTCGGTCGGCCCGATTCTGACGGTGCTGACGGTCGGGCTCTACACCCACCACACACAACGCGCCGAGCGCGAACTCGCCGAGCAGGCCAGCACCACCGACGCCGCGCTCGAACTTGCCGAATCGGAGGCCACGTCATCATGAGCACCCCACGCCCCGCCCTGAGCAGCCTGACAACCGTGCTCCCGACCGGCGTCGCCGACCGTGTGCTCGAGCGCGTCATTGCCGACTGCACGTCGCCGACCTTCTGTTCGACCGCCCGCGGCACGCTGCTGCACGACCACTGGTTGAAACGCCTGTTTCCGCCGATCAGCCCGGTGAAGACCCTGATCGAGATGGTGTTGCCAAGCGACGACGTGGACGCGATGACCGACGCCATCGTGCGCGAGAGCCGACTCGACCAGCAAGCCGTTGGTGCCATCTTCAGCGTCGACTACGAACTCGCCTGGGCGAGTGCAGGCTCGCCGTTGCTGACCACAAGCGCCACCCCGACCGGGGCGAGCCCGACCGGCCCACGCGATCAGGCCCTGCGCCTGCTGTTCTGTGTGGTCGGACACACACAGAGCGAGAAGGTCGCCAAGGCCGCCATTGAACACGGTGCCCACGGTCCGATCATCACCTATGCCGAGGGTCGGGGTCTGCGCGACCGGCTCGGCTGGCTGCGGATCACCAAGGACCACGAGCAAGAGGTGTTGATGATCCTCGCGGACGAGGAAGACGTCGACGACCTCATCGACGTTGTCGCCAAGGCCGGCGAGTTCCACCTGCCCGGCCGCGGCTTCATGTACTCGATGCCGATCGCCAAGGGCATGTTCAACCTGCCCAGCCGCATGGCCGGCCACCACCACGCCGCCAGCATGCAGCAGGTCATTCACGCCATCGACCAGCTTTCGGGTCACACCAACTGGCGCGACCAGGCCATTTTCGATGTCGGTGTCAACGGCCGCAGCAGCGGCATCAAGGCGGTCAACAGCGCTTCACAATACCAACGTGACCGACGCTGCCTGTCGCTGATCACTACCCGGTCCGACCTGCAACGCGTGACCGACGTGTTGCTCGATCTCGGTGCCCCGGGCTTGAACATCAGCTTCATACGCAGCGCGCAGCGCGACGCCGCGCTACCGGTCCACGAGGAATGGGTGAAAGTGCAATCGGTGCTCGAGCACGCGCTGTCGCAGCGCGTCTTCGACGAAATAGCCTCGAACGCCGAACACAACGGCCTCGACAACGTGTTCATCGGCATGACGCCGGTGCCTCTGGTCGCGTGCTACGTACCGGGCAAGAAAGACTACCGCCGGTCGAGCGCCGCGGCCTGAACCCCGACCGCGGGGCGCGCTTGCGCCCCCGCAGCGGGGCCACCCGCGCCCGCTATCCGCTCAGGTGCGTGCGGAAAAACGCCAGCGTCCGCTCCCACGCCAGATCGGCCGCTGCCGCGTTGTAGCGCCGCGTGGAATTGTTGTGAAATCCGTGACCGGTGCCCGGGTACAGGTGGCGTTCGAAGTCGACCCCAGCCGCCTGCAACGCCGCTTCGAAGGCCGGCCACTGGGCATTGATGCGGTCGTCGTTCTCGGCCGCCTGAATCATCAACGGCGCGCTGATCGCCGCGACGTTCTCCGCCGGCGGCGCACTGCCGTAGAACGGCACGCCCGCGTGGAAGTCGTCGCCCATCTTGGTCGCAAGAAAATTCACCACGCCGCCGCCGAAGCAGAAGCCCACCGCGCCGAGCTTGCCGGTCGAGAGCGCGTGCGACTGCAGAAAGGTCGCGCTGTTGTGCATGTCGATCATGATCTTGGCGCGGTCCAGACTCTTTTGCAGGGCACGGCCATCGTCGTCGTTGCCGGGGTAGCCTCCGACCGGCGAGAGCGCGTCCGGCGCCAGCGCGAGAAAGCCTTCAACCGCGAGGCGCCGTGCGACGTCCTCGATGTAGGGGTTGAGTCCGCGGTTTTCGTGCACGACCAGCACAGCCGGATACGGTCCCTCGGTGCTCGGGACCGCCAGGTAACCGCGCATCTCCGCGCCATTGCCGCCCGGTGACGGGTAGCTGACGTAGTTCGCCTTCATACGCTCGTCGGTGAACGAGATCGTCTGGGCCTGGGCGTAACGCGGGAACAGCGCTTGCGCCATGGTCAGGCCCGAGACACCCGCAACGGTGATGGCACTGGCACGCTTGAGGAACTCACGGCGACTGATGTAGCCATGACAGTACAAATCGTAGAGGTCGTAAACCCGTTGATCGATTTCGAGATCTTCACTGTCGACGGCGTGTTGCGGCGGTTGATCGAGTACGGATGACATAGCGGAACTCCTGTGTCTGCGACGATCACACCCGCAACAGCGGGTGCGGCCTCGGCTCAGCATACCGCGCGCGCACGCGACCGTGTCACCCAGCGCCGTCGCAACCACTGCAACGGGTGCAGAGCGGTGTCGCTCGCCAGGCCGTTGATGGTGGTGACAGACCGGCCCTCGGCCGCACAGACGGGCAGCACCCGGGCGTACGGGCGACACCAGCGGCGCACCTCACGCGCGCCAGATGCGCTGCCGCGCCCAAGCACCGTGCCGACCAGGCCAAGGCCGACGTGCAACACCCGGATTGGGGTGGCTCGATTCCCAGCACGTGAACAGGCAATGTCGTGGCGCTGTCCCCCGTGTGCAGAGCGCACAACCACGCCACTCACCGCAGGACAACGTACACTCCCCTCACACCCGCCACACAGTGGCGCGCTCGGGAGTTCCACCCATGGCACCACACCGCGTCACCCTCGGTGACCTCGCCGACGCTGCCCATGCGGAACCGGCGCTCAGGGTCCGCTTCACGGCACCCGCCGGACCCATACCCCTCGGCTTTCACTTGACCGAGTTCAAGCGCAACACCGTCGACAGCATCGATTGCGGCGGCGTGGTGAACCGCTGGCAGGAGGCCGCAGTCGAGTTGCTTGGCGACACGACTGGCCGGGCCATGGTCGCGTCGACGCTATCGGCTATCCTCGAAACCACGGTCAACGCCCTACCGGGCATCGAAGCACTGCCGCTGCTGATCGAGTACGCACCGCACGACGCCACAGTGCAACGTTTCGAGGTTGCCCTGGCCACCGTGGAGGGCGACGAACTGGTGGTGACCTTGCGTGACACTCACGGGGAATGCAAAGCAAACACCCGTGCGCTGTCGTCGGGCACGGCGTGCTGTGCACCGGGCTGTTGCGGTCAGTGAGCCCGGCGCCGGGCCCGCACCGCCAACGCGACGAACACCGCGGCACCCGACAACACCGCCAACGGCCACGGCCAGCGCACCCGCTCGTACGCCTGCGGGTGACACTCGGGGTACCACCACATGTCGAAGAGCTGATACGACAGGGCTGACCCGACACAGAGCATGGCGAAGGCCGCCCACAACCGGCGCTGCGGCGCGAGGCCATACGCGACTGCCACCACGGCTGCAGCGGTCAGTGCGCCCACCAGCGGCTCAGACCAACACACCCGACGGTGCAGCAACATGTCCAGCAGCACCGGAACCGCGAGCAGCACGGCAAACACGCCGATCAGCCAGAGGCCCCAACGCACCACGATCACGACGCGGGACCGCCAAAAAGCGCACACAGCTCGGCATCCGGAATCTGCGACGCGTTGAAGCCGAAGGTGCCGTCGTCAAGCATCTCACGCGCTGCACGGCGGACCAGACCGAGTGCGGCGCGGGCCAGCGACCCGCCGATGCTGATCCGCGCAACACCCAGTACACGCAGCGCGGGGACAGTGAGCGTCTCGTTGTGCAAACCGATCAGCACATTGACCGGTACGTCCACGTTGGCCACCAGCGTGCCCACCGCATCGATGTCACGCAGGCCGGGCACGAAGACGCAATCCGCGCCCGCCTCGGCGTAGCGCTGCACGCGGTCGATGGCCGCCGCGAGGCCATTCGGCTGCTGGGTCAACACGCACTCCGAGCGCGCGGTCAACACGAAGGGCACGCCGCACGCGAGCACAGCAGCCTTCGCGGCCCGAACACGCTCGGTCGCGTGCGCGATGTCGTAGTGGGGCGCACGGGCATCGCCGGTGTAGTCCTCGATGCTCGCACCCACCACGCCGGTGCCGACGATCCGACAGAGGTTGTCGTAGACACCGTCGATGTCGTGCGCGTAGGCATTCTCGCTGTCCATGCTCACCGGCACGTCAACCGCCCCGACAATCCGGCGCGTGACCTCGAGCGCGTCGTCGAACTCAAGCGCGCCTTCGTAGTCCGGCAAGGCCCGACTGAACGCAACCCCGGCACTGGTCGTACCCACAGCTTGAACACCGGCATCGGCCAACACGGCGGCACTGCCCGCGTCCCAGGCGTTGGCCATGACAAAGGCCTTGCCCGCGGCGTGCAGGGCTTGAAAGTGCCGACCCCGCTCGGCTGGCGTGCTCACGGTGCGTCCGCCGAACCGGGGTCCAGGACCATGGGCTGGAAGGTCAGTCCGAGTTTGGTTTCAAGCGCACCGCGTTCGACGAATCCGAAGCGCCGGTAGACCGGCACAGCCGCGCGCGAGGACCGCACGGTGATCGGTCCGGGGTGACACGCCGCTCGCAGTGCGGACCACAACGCCCTGGCAACACCCTGCCGGTGGTGGGCTTCAGCGACAAAGAGGTGGTACACGTGTCGACGCTCGTGCAGGGCGGCGTAGCCAACGAGCTCGCCGGCGCACATCGCCACCCAACTGGTGTAGGCCGGGTCGGCAAGCCGTGCCCGACACCCGTCTGGCAGCAGACTGGCCCGCACCGGTTCAGGCAATGCGGCGTCGGGGTCGTCAAAGAACACCGGTGTCAACGCCAGCACCAGGTCGCTGATCACGGCGGCGTCGTCCAGCTGCGCGGGCCGTACCGAAACGCGCGTCACGACGCCGTCACCGTGCGCATCGGCAGCAGCCGGGAGTCGAGCAGCGCGGCCTGGCGGTGACCGTGCCCGGCCTGGAACCGCGGGTCCCGAGCGAAAGCGAAGAAGTCGGCGAGCGAGCGTTGCTGCACCAGCATGACCCAGTCCCAGGTTTCATCCGCCGGGCCGATGAAGAACGGGCCGGCGTCGCCGACGTAGATCAGTTTGCCGCCCGATGCCTCGAGCAACGGACCGGTGTGTGCCATGTAGCGCTCGTAGGCCTCGCGCCCCGAGATCGGTTGCGCCGGCGCCAACGCCGGGTGCGCGCTGTAGTCCGCTTCATCGCGAAAACGCAAGAGGTTCAGCATGGTGACCGGCCCCTCGCCATGGCGTTGCATCACCGCCACGGCTGCAGCTTCGGTCGGTTCGAGGTGGGCGACGCCGTGCCGCGCGCTCACGGCGGGGTCACCTCGGCGCGCAGGGCGGGCAGGCCCACCCCGGTGCTGTCGAAGCCGCCGTCGACAGCCACCACCTGGCCGGTGACGTAGCTGGCTTTCTCCGAGCAGAGGAAGGTGATCATGTTGGCGATCTCGGATTCACTGCCATACCGGTTGAGCGGGATGGCGTCGTGGTAGGCGGCGATGATCTCGGGCGAGTGGACGGCCATCGCAAGCTTGGTGCGGACCGGGCCGGGGCAGACGCAGTTCGCGCGCACACCGTGCTCGCCGAGTTCGGCTGCCTGTTGTTTGGTCAGCTGGATCACACCGGCCTTGGAGGTGCCGTAGGCGATCCGCAGAGTGCTCGCCCGCAGTCCGGAAATGGACGCGATGTTGACAATGGCACCACGCGAGGCTTTCAGGGCTGGGAGCACCGCTTGCGAACACAGGAAGACCCCATCGAGGTTGGTCGCCATCACACGCCGCCAGCGGGCAAAGTCGGTCTCCTCAAGCGGCCCGAAGTCGGCCACGCCGGCGTTGTTGACCAGCGCGTCGAGTCGACCGAAGTGGTTCACCACCTCGGCGACCATGCGGTCGACGGCGGTCGGGTCAGACACGTCACACACCACGGGCAGCGCCTGCGCCAGCGGCGCGGCCGCCGCCTCCAGCGCCGCTGCATCGCAGTCCACCAGCGCCACGGACCAGCCATTGTCGAGAAACAGGGTGCTGGTTGCGAGGCCAATGCCGCGCGCAGCACCGGTGACGATTGCCACGGGCGAACTCATGATCGGTCTCCACAACGTGTGCGCACTTGACGCGCTCCAGTATGCCGTAGATCAGCGGCCGACTCGGTCCAATACCCCGTAGGCCGCGAACACAGCGGGCAACACGGCACGGCGAAAGCGACCGAGTTCGAACCGCCGGGGCGTGCGTTGCATGAACGCCGGGTGCGGCAGCCGCCGCTCGCCGAGCGCCAGGTCGGCGATGAGTTCACCGCAATACGGCGCCATGGCCACACCGCTGCCGTGGTAGGCCGCCGTCATCCACGCGCCCGTGTGCCCGGGAACCGGACCGGCAATGGGCATCAGCTCCCGGCTCATCGCGATCAACCCGGACCAGAAATGCGGTGTTTCGACGTGTCGCCAGGCCGGGAACATCCGTTCGAAGTCCGCCCGTGCACGGACCCGCGTTGCCGCGAACGCCGCGGGGCTCGCGCGCGCAGTGCCACGCAAACCCAACAGCAGCCGACGGTCGGGCATCAACCTGAAGTAGTGCAGCAACCGCCGCGAATCGACGACCATCTGCGCACTGTGCCACCCTTGCGCCGCGATCTCCGCGTCCGACAGCGGCCGCGACACCAGGATGTTGGACTGCACCGGCAAGATCCGATGCCGGTGACCGGGCAGCGCATCACTGAGGTAACCGTTGGTCGCCAGCAGCAGTTTCGGCGCGTTGACCACGCCCTCGGCCGTGCGCACCGTGAACCCCGTCTCGACCGAGACCACTTCGCTGTGGGCAAACACCGCCACGCCGGCTTGCACGGCGGCCTCGAGCAGACCACGGTGCATTTTCATCGGGTTCAAGGCGCAGCCAAGCGGCAGGTGCACCGCCGCGCAAAACGCCGGACTGTGCAGGCCCTCGGCACGCATGGTGTCGCGGTCAAGGAAGCGGTAGTCGAGGCCGTAGCGACGCCGGTACGTCGCGCCGTACGCGTGCAACTCGGCGACCGCCCGCGGGTGGTGGGCGGCCAGGGTGTAGCCCTCGGAGTGCAGATCCACGTCGAGGGCGTAGCGCTCGATGCGGTCGTGCACCGCGTAGATGGCAGCCTGCTCTGCGGCGTAGAAGCAGCGCGCGTCATCGACACCGACGCGCGATTCGATCACCCCATCTGCCATTTTGGCACTGCCCACCGACACCAAGCCCCCGTTGCGGCCCGACGCACCCCACCCGGGCATACGCGCATCGAGCACGGCGACCGAGAGGCCCGCGTCTGACAGCCGGATCGCGGCTGCCAGGCCGGCAAAGCCACCGCCGATGACCACGGCGTCAGCAGTGTGGTTGCCGTGCAACGTCGGCAACTCGGGGCCGGCGGGCACCGTGCCAGGCCAGAACGCGTCGCGGAGCGGCGCGTCGCTGTAGGCGAAGGGTTCGTAGGGGCGTTGGGCGTCTGCGTGCATACCGTCAGACTACGGGCTTACCGCGCCGCCTGAAAGCTCTGCGCGTCCTGCACACGCGAAACGCTCACCAACTGCCACGTCTGAACCGCTCGTTGCCTAGGCGTTCTAGCGACAAGGTTGATCATATCGATGCCGAGTCAGGTAATAATTTTTTTGTAGCCACGATTTCCATATGTGGAGCGTCAGTTGTAGCTGCGAGATCGATGAGAAGACACTTCACACTAGATAGTTAAAAATTTCTCTAACTGATGAGCGCACTTCATCCTTGGCGAGGATGACTCCACGAGAGAGTTCAAATTGACAGTCTGTCCTGTTCTTTGAGTGCACGCGCAGTACGAAAAGGGCCTGGAGTGCGCGGCGAGCGGAGATCACTTCGGGGTCCTTGTCAGCTACGAACCATAACTGATGCGATCATTGAGACTCTCGTCGTTTGCAATCGTTATAACGACGTTTCCGATAGTTGAATTTTTATCTACAGTGTCATGGGCTTGCGCTGTCTGCTCCAGCGGAAAACACGAATGGATAGGCGCTGTTATCTTTCCAGCTTTGAGCATCTTGGTCAGGTCATCCGTTGCCGCATTGATCACAGCGCGCGGCAGCATAAAGACGACAAAGAAGCCAAACCGCATCTGTTGCATGACCGCACCAACCATTGGGAAAGCGGCTTCAAAGTCGTCAGACCCATATGTTGCGACTAAGCCGCCATTCTTGATGAGATCGGGTAGGAGCTTCGCATTGGCGCCAAGGTTGACTTCGATAATTCGGTCTACGCCCGCACTATTCGTGATCTCCTGGACGCGCGCTATAACCTCTTCTTCTTTGTAGTTGATCACATGATGTGCGCCAGCTGTGCGCGCAGCGTCCGCCTTGGCCACCGAGCTCACTGTTGCGATCACTGTTGCCCCTTTTTCCTTGGCAATTTGTATCGCGTAGTTGCCGACGGCACCAGCACCACCCTGAACCAGTACTGTTTTCCCGGAAACGGCGCCGTCCATCGTGACCGCATGATAGGCAGTGAGCAGAGGAACGCCGAAGGTTGCCCCTGCCGCGAAAGTCACATTATCGGGTAGCACAACTGCATTTTCTGCAGTTGTGACAGCATATTCTGCGGCCGTGCCGTCCGCACCGCCCCATTGAACCGAATGCAACCAAACGCGCTCACCAATCCGATCTTTGGACACCCGCGCCCCAACAGCTTCAATCACACCTGCACCGTCGTGGTGTGGCATCACATACGACCATTCGCCCTGGATCGGAAAGACCCCTGCACGGGTCTTAGTGTCTGTTGGGTTGACGCCTGAGGCGCGCAACTTGACCAGTACTTGCCCCTCGGCGGGCGTGGGCTTATCCCAATCAACAACTCTCAAAACGTCGGCAGCGGGGCCAGTTTGCTGATAAATCGCAGCTTTCATCTGTCTACCTTTTTCGATCGGGCAGGTGCTGTACACTTGCCCCGCCTCATGTTTCGGATGGTGAAGGGGTAGTTAGCTGCGAATCGGCTTTGGCACGCTGATTGGACAGTCGATGAAGTAAGTCCAGCCACCGTTAGGAAGCTGTTTGGCGACTTCAGTAGACGTGCCGCCGCCCATCGGTGTGCCGTCCCGACCTTCCATCGTCCACTCGCCCTGAAGGAGCGCCGTGTCACCGTTGATAATCTCCCCGGAAACAGTGGCTGTTAGGATTGCGCGGGCTTCACAGGCATCTTTGAATATTTCAAGTGCGGCGTCTTGGCCTACGATCGGATCAGCATTGTCAGGATCGAGCGCGATCCGCACGTCTGGGTGAAACATGGAAACCACGCCTTCGAGGTCTCCGTCTGCCATGAACTCAGCGACGCGCTCGACAATCTGGTGAGGGCGTTCTGCGATTTTGCGTGTTGTTGAGGCAGATTGCGCCAGTGCAATCGTTCCAGTCGCTCCTGCAATTGCTGCGACACCTAGAGCCGATATTGCGTCGCGCCGTGTCATAGATAATTTCGGCGTGGTCATTACATACTCCCCTGGGATTTGGTTGTGTGTTTAAGAAAAATCTGCTGGCGTCACGTCTGGGGGCGTGTTGTCCATGTCGAACAGCAGCTTCCACTCACCGGCATCATTGCGGCGGTAAGCTAGCGCCACGCGTCCGGTCAGATGCGCATATTCTGGTGGTGTGACACCTGCAGATGGCTCGAAATAGTAAGCGCCCAAAAGCAATGCCATATTGCCTTCGATAAAGGCTGCCTCTTCTCTGTGATGCAGCGTGCCTTCGACCATTTCAAACGCCTGCTGATACCAGGGCTTGATCTCATCAACGCCCCGCATGAGAGACGCGCCTGCATTGGCATAGATGCTTTCTGGGTCATAGAGTGTGAAAAGCGTGTCGATGTCTTTGGCGTTGAACGCTTTCAACCACGTGTCCAGGTTTGCGCGCACCTTGTCGAGTTCTGTGTTGTCCAACGTGATGACCTTTCAGTTTTTTAGAACCTGACGGAGGTCAGGTAGGGTTTGTTGAGCGACTCATTTGAGTCTGTCATAATCTAAGGTAGCAATCTGCGCAGACGCTCTCTACATGCAGATGTGTAAGAAGCTTACATGCGTGTAAGCACCCTCAATGGAGATGTGATGAATGCCGTATGACCGGGATGTGAACACGCAGATCGAGAAGTGCCCGGTGGAATTTGCAGTGGCCATGATCGGTGGGAAATGGAAACCGGTTTTGCTGTTCCACCTCATGGCGAGTGCAAAACGATTTTCAGAACTGCAGCGCCTCGTGCCTAATGCGTCGGATCGAATGATGACGCGATCTCTTCGCGAATTAGAGGGTGATGGGCTCGTGCACCGGGAAGTCTTTCCTGAGGTCCCCGTTCGGGTCGAGTACTCTCTTACTAGTGACGGGAAGACGCTGTACCCCATCCTGGCTGAGATAAGTAGATGGGGTGAGAAACGACTAAGCGCCTAAGCTGTTTGCTCAGGTAATTTTCTACTTCTCTCGCGCCGCCTTAAGCGTCTGCCGTATATCAGAGGTGCAAGCATCAGGCAGCGAACAAAGCTAGGATTTTTTGTTCCGCCTCATCGATCCCGGCTGCGCGCGGCTCATCGCCCATGTCCATGCCATTTGCGGCAATGATATTGATCGATTGAATACCCATAAACGCAAAAATATGCCGTACGTAACCCGTTTGAAAGTCTGCTGGGTGTGGATTGGTCTCAGCACCGTCGCCATAGTCTCCGCCACGTGCTGAGATGACGTAGACGGGCCTGTCTTTCAAAAGACCTTCAGGGCCTTTTTCACTGAATCCAAATGTCTTACCTGCTATGGCGACATGGTCAATCCATGCTTTGAAGCCGCTCGATATCGAGAAGTTGTGCATGGGCGCACCGATAACGATCATATCCGCCTGGTTCAGTTCTTCAATCGCACTATCAGAGTCGTGGTGTGCCTTTTTGTGGTGGTCACTTAGAAGCTCTGGGTTGCTGCGCAATGCTTCGAGCAATTTCTCGTCAAGATGGGCAGGCGGGTTCATGCCAACGTCCCGGCGCAGCACCGTCCCGTTCGGGTTGGCTTTGGCCCATTCTCTGACAAATGTCTCAGTGAGTTGGCGGGAAACAGACGCCTTGCTTGGACTTGTATCAAGAATAAGAAGGGTGCTCACTATTTTCATCCTTGCGATTTAGGCGATCCACGACAAAGCTATTCGGGCAAGTGCGAAACAGCACTTACCCGCTACGTGTCTCGGATGCTGAGGGGGTAATTAGCTGCGAACCGGCTTTGGCACGCTGATCGGGCAGTCGATGAAGTAGGTCCAGCCACCATTGGGGAGCTGTTTGACAACCTCCGTAGACGTGCCGCCCCCCATTGGGCTGCCGTCCTGACCTTCCATGGTCCATTCGCCCTGAAGGAGAGCGTGGTCGCCGTTGATCATTTCGCCGGAAACGCTGCCTTTGAGGATCATGCGGGCTTCGCAAGGGCCTGCGAAGATTTCGCGCACTGCGGCGTGGCCCACAACTGGATCAGCGTTGTCAGGGTCCATGGCGATCCGCACATCTGGGTGAAACATGGAAACCACGCCTTCGAGGTCTCCGGCCGCCATGAACTCAGCGACGCGTTCAACAATTTGATGCGGGCGCTCGGCGATTTTGCGTTGTGACATGTTTATCTCCTTCGAGAGCGAGGTGTGTTGAGTGACTCATTTGCATGTGTCATCAGCGAAGGTAGCAATCTGCATAGCCGCTATCTACATGCGGATATGTGAGTTACTTACACCCATGTAATCACAATCGCTAGATACTGACGGACTCGTGCTCTAAGCGGTCTTTCTGGAGGTGAAAATTCAGGTCGAATACTCTTTTTTTCTAGGGCCGCACTACCGGGTTCCAGAGGAAACAAGAAAACAGGCAAAATCCGATAAAGCTGCTGCCGACGAGAAAGGACATGGTCGCCAGCGATAAAAAAACAGCCCGGCCAATTAGCACAGAAATAGCAAGCAAGTGGCCGGCTAGCTGCAGACCGTCAGCCTGTTATGCTCATCAAACCCGCCCCACTCAGTTCTTTTCTTGTCACCTGAGGTGGCAAGGTGTGGCTGGCTAGGCGAGTTGAATCTACTTTTCTTCTAGCACCGAGCGTGAAGTACATCGCGCGAGAATGTGTACTCAAGGCGCTAGTTTGCAGATGTGCATTTACAGTTTCGAAACCGTGAAAAGTCCGCACGCTTAGGTATGTGCGACATCGCGCCAAGCGGAACGGCATACCACGCTTCAACTTCCCGGATAGGCCAACGGCAACGAGACACCGTCTCACTTAACGGACATGCGCATCTGAAGCGTGCGTTCGATTGGAACCCACGAATAGAGTGGTATCAATCCGACAGTCTTGAGGGTGTTCAAACCTGCCAGTTTGGCGTGATGAAGCTAGCCCCACTCCGACATCGGACACGTCGTTCTAGTGCTCCACCCTTTGGTTAGTCACAGCTATCCCGCTCCGATCACACTGCGGTCACCGGCAAGCCAGCGCGCGATCTCGACCGCATCGAAGCCCAGAGAAATGCAGTTGACCAGCACCAGCAGCACCAGCCAGGTGCGCAGGAAGCCGGTGTCCGTGCGGTGGCGAGGCATGCGTCCGAGCCAGAGGATCATCGGCACCCACAACAGGTGAACGAAGGCCATCGCGCGGGTGAACCCCCCGGCTTGCAGCATCAGCCAGCCGTTGACACCCAGCACGATCACCCACACGGCCAGCACGAGTCGCCCACTCGGGTGACGCAGAAAACAGAGCGACAGCGTGTTCGCCACGGCGAGGACCACGAGCCACCACTGCACCCACTGCGGCAAGGCCTGAACGGATTGCATCGTCGTGTCGATCATAGCGAGCGCTCCCGAAGCACCAGAGAGTGGGAACGCACACCCTACCGCACGCGTCGCAGCTCACCGATTGCAAAAATGCAACCCAGAGCACACTTCAGTGACGTCGAGGGGGACGCGGCGAGAAAAGCGAGGCACGCGTCGAACGCCTCGATCGCCGCCCAGGATCGAGCAACGACCGTGCTGACCGAGGTGATGCCGCCGCAGTAGCACACCTGTATTGTCGGACGACGCGGTTCTCAGGCCGCCTCACTGCCCCTGGACTCGGCCAACGGGTCGCCGAGGGGCAACAGGATCTGGAATTCGGTGAATTCGTTCAATGTGCTGGCCAGGCGAATTTCACCACCGTGCTTCTCGGACACGATGCGGTGCACGATTGACAGACCCTGGCCTGTGCCCTTGCCCACTTCCTTGGTGGTGAAGAACGGGTCGTAGATCCGCTCGATGACGTCTTGCGGGATACCACAGCCGTTGTCACGGAAGCGAATGTTGACGAAACCACCTTCGACTTCCGTTGCAATGCGGATGACCCCGAGCTCGGCCAGATTCCCGTCTTTCTGACGCTTCTCGATCGCGTGCGCCGCGTTGACGACGATGTTGAGGAACACCTGCTTGAGCTCGATTGCGTGCGCGTACACCTCGGGCAGGTCGGCCTCCAGATGCGCCTCGATGCGTGCAACGTACTTCCACTCGTTCTTCGCAACCGTAACGGTTGCATCGAGCGCGCGGTTGATGTCGACAGGCTCCTTCTCCTTCTCGCCCGGGTGCGAGAAATCCTTCATCGAACGCACGATGCTCGAGATCTGCAGAATGCCCTCTCGCGAGCTGTCGAGCGCCGAGGCCACTTCGTCGTTCAGGAACTCGAGGTCGACGTCCTCCTTGAGCTGCTCGATCTCGGCCAACAGCGCCGCGTCGCGCTCGGGGTCGGCCAGGGTGCTGATGGCTTCGAAGCACCTGTCGAGCACGAGGCGCTGGTCCTGGGTGGCACCGCGCAGGAAATCGAGGTTGTCGCCGACGTATTGCGCCGGTGTGTTGATCTCGTGGGCAACGCCGGCGGCGAGCTGGCCGATCGCCTCGAGACGCTGCGCCATGCGCAGCTCATCGTACATGCGGTCTTTTTCTTCCGTGGTCCGTTGCAGGCCCTCAAGCGCCGTGTTGAGTTCCTGCGTACGCTCCTGCACCCGGTTCTCCAGGTTGCCCACCAAGGCCTGAAGCTGGTACGCCATGCTGCCGAGGGTCTGGGACAACAAGCCGACTTCATCCGAGCTCGCGTCCGGCAAGGGCGTGTCCCACTTGCGTGCGCCGATGTTTTCCGCCGCGCACGTCAGCTGCCGCAACGGCGCGGTCAACCGGTAGGCGAAAAACATCGCGATCGACAACACGATGCCGATCAACAACACGCTGATCGGCACGTAGCGCTCCTGAATCAACGCCGTCATGTTGCCCATCAGTTCGGTCTCGAGCAAGGCTACACCGGCGAACACCGCCTCGGTGTCCATGATCGTACCGAGACTCCAGTCGGTGCCGGCAATCGGGGCGTAAGCGACGTACTTGTCGAGCGAATCGGCAACCACGCGCACCAGGCCATCCTCGCTGGCGCGCATGGCCTCGACCACGGGCGCAAAGGGCGTCGACACCGACGTCAACACCACGCCGAACTCGCCAGGCGTTGGCGCGCGCCCGAGCAGGTCGCGGTAGGCCTGGTCGGGGAAAGCGATTGCCCTACCCTCGCCGTTGATCATGACGGAGTAGCTCGACTCACCAAAGCTGGCGATCTCGATTTGCGCCGCCAGGTCGACCAGGCGGAAGTCGATGCCGATGATGCCGATGAACCCGCCGGCCTGGGTGTAGATGGGCGAGATGGCAGACACCATCAAGCCGAGGCCCGCCGGGTCGTCGTACAGGTCGGTCCAGCGTGTCTGGCGGTCCGGGTTCAGCGCGGGCACCGCATCGGCAAAGAGAAAATGTTCCGTGACGCGAAAATCCGGTGGCAGCCCTTCGAGGCGCGACTCCGAGTAGTAGCGCGTCACGTCGTTGTGGGAGACAAAGTAGGCAGCGGAGGCGTTGGTGTTCTGCGCGAGCACCCCCTGGATGAACCCGTCGAGGCTCGAGGCGAGCTTCCAATCCCGCATCAGGGTGTCGCGCGGCACGTCCGTGATTGGCACAAAACCACTCGCGAAACGGCTGCCGTCGTCCGTGTAGTGGCCCTCGGTGCGTTGCACCAGCGTCTCCTCGACACCCGGCGCGGTGAACTCCAGAAACTGTTCCGGGCGGCTGAACACGTAGCTGGCGGCGCCCGCGATCAGGGCGGCATCCTGCAGTGTGCGTTCGAGCAACAGCGCGTGCCGTTCGGCGTCGTCGTCGGTGAGACGCACGATGTAGTCTTCGGCCTGGTTCTCGAGCGCTCGGATGCTGATGTCCTGCGCGGTGTCACTCGCTTCGCGAATGGCGCTCATGCCGAACACGATGGACAGCCCGAGCAGCGCGCAGGACACACCGGCAATCAGCAGAATGACTTTGTGCTGGAGGCTGTTCTTGATCATGGCTGAGACCGCGCGAGCGTGATGAAACGCAGCCACCCGACAGCGCGGTCGCGGCGGCCCACCACGCAAGCAAGGCAAGATCAGTGCGACCAGGCAGCCGCTGCGCGCCAAGGTGCCGCCGATACTGCCGCGCGTTCACGACGGCCTTGCAAAACACCGCTGACGTTCGCCACCGCTGCGACCGAGTCCGTAGGGCATCGTGCGCAGTCAAACAGGCTTTGTGCCTGCTTTCGGTTTTTTTGCAGGCCTGGCAATCCTGACTGCAGCGCAGCGAACTCAGCCGAGACCGCTGGTCAACACCCTCAGACCGGCGAGAACACGTTCTGGGTGTTCTCGCGTGTGATGACCTCCACACGCAGCGGCTGCACCGTGTGCTGACGTCGCTCCAACGTGGCCACCAGCGCCGCCACAGTGTCCTCGGCCAATCGCCGCATGTCCTGGTGGATCACGATGTCGATGGCCTCGTCGAGCAGAAAGTCGCGGGTCTCGTCGGTGAGGTTGTGTGCAATGACCGCCACCGACTGAGCGACGCCGCGCTGTTCGAGCGCACGCACCAGGCCGCCGTTGCCGCCACCGACGTTGTACACACCCACCAGCGCGGGGTAACGGTCAAGCACCTCGGTCACCACCGCTTCGTTGCCGCGGTCATCGTCATCGCCGCTGAACGGCCCGACAATCCGCAACCGATCGGCGTGTGGCCTGAGCGCCGCGCGGAAGCCCATCTCACGCTCGTCGTGGCAGCGGTAGAGTTGTCCGCCCGACACCACGGCAATGTCACCGCTGCCCACCACCCACCGCGCCATGAGGTGACCCGCAGTGCGACCCGCAGCCCGGTTGTCCACACCCACGTAACCGCTGAGAGCCGGGTTCTCCAGGCCGGAGGCCACTGCAACACACGGCACCCCCCCGGCGATCAGGGCCTCGACAGCCTGGTGGACACGGGGGTCGTCGAGCGCCTGAAAAGCCACGGCGTCGACCCGCTGCCCGGTGCAGGCGCGCAACTTCCGCGCAAGCAGCGCGGGCGCCATCTTGGGCGTGAACTCACACTCGACGGTGACCCCGCCGGTGGCGCCGTGCGACTGGAGGGCCTTCGCCAGGTAGTCCGTCGACGGACCGGCGTCGGCGGGCAACATCACCCGCACCCGCCAGGGCGTCGACTGCGAACCGACCGGCCCACGCTCGCCCGCTGGCCGCTGCCAGCGACCCGACTCGATCGCGGCCTTGGCCTGCAGCACACGTTGGCGGGTCGTTTCCCGCACCCGAGTCCGCCGGTTGAGCACGCGGTCGACCGTGGCGGTGCCCACCCCGGCGTAGGCCGCGATGTCGGCAACCCGGGCGTGTCGCAAAGGTGCCTTGGGGGCAGGTGACGGTTCCTCACCCGAATCAGGCGTCGGGACGACCGCAACCGATTGAACGACAGGTTTCCGCCAGTCTTTCCAATCAAAAGACATCATTTACATCATTTTTGGCCTCAATCACATCATAGAACATCAATCTTGATCGGCTTGCCGAGTGGCCTTGTCCTCCCCTGCCCGGCGACCAATACTCGTCCGATCGCGCACCAACCGGGTGTGCTTCACCGTCGGACATGAGGAGTGCGAACGTGCAACGAGCAGGCGTGATTGGCTTGGGTGACATGGGTTCAGGGCTCGCCAAGAACCTGATTCAGAACGGCTTCCAGACCACCGGGCTCGACCTCGACCCGGCGCGGGTCGAGGCCTTTGCGGCGCTGGGCGGCACGGTGGCGGAGCGCGTCGCGGACGTCGGCCGCGCGAGTGACGCGGTGTTCGTCATGGTGATGAACGGCGATCAGGCCAAAGCCGTCATCCTCGGGGCGGACGGACTGGTCAGCCACATGGCACCCGGCGGCGCCGTGCTGCTGACCGCGACGATCAAACCGCACGAGGCGGAGGAGATCGGCGCGGCGATGGCGGATTCTGGCATCCACCTGATCGACAGCCCCGTCTCAGGGGGCTTTCCCGGCGCGCAGAACGGCACACTCACAATGATGGCATCGGCGCCCGACGCGGTGCTCGACACCTTTGCCCCGGTGATGGAAGCGGTGTCGGCAAACATCCACCGCGTGGACACCCGGCCGGGCATGGGGCAGACGGTCAAGGCCTGCCTGCAAAGCCTGATCGGCTCGATCTTCAGCGCGACATTCGAGGCCTCGGTGCTGGCGGCGAAGGCCGGTGTGTCGGGCGACGCGCTGCTCAGAGTGGTGTCGACGTCGAGCGCCGGCTGTGGCTGCGGCAACACCGCGCTGGAGAACATCATCGACCGCAAGTTCGAGAAGACCGGCAGCCACATCAATACCATGCACAAGGACCTCACCATCTCGCTCGACCTCGCCGAACGCCTGGGCGTGCCCTTGCACACCGCGTCGAGCGCAATGCAGCTGTTCCACGCGGGCAAGACCAAGTACCCGCACGGCGACAACCAGGTGGTGACCCGTGTCATCGAAGACATTGTCGGTGCCGAGCTGCACCGCTAGGCGGTCGACAACCGTCGGATCGTGCGCCGGGCGGCGGCGCTGACCCGGCGCACGCACCGCATGACACAGTGCACACCCAACCAGGGGCAAACAGGAGTCAGAGCATGAAATTGGGGGTTATCTGCGACGGCATCAGCCGCGACCTCGCTCACGCGGTCGACGTGATGGACGAGTTCGACCTCGAGTACGCCGAGCTGCAGTTTGTCGGCGACACCGAAGTCGGGGACCACAGCGCAGCCGAGATCGCCGAGATCAAGGCGTTGCTCGAAGACCGCGGGAAACCGGTGTCGTGTCTCTCTCGCCACATCTTCGCCGGCACAACCCACCAGAACACGCCGGGCGATGCCCTCCACACGACGCACATGGACGCGCTCAAACGCGTAATTGACATGGCGCACCAACTGGGTTGCCCGCTGGTGCGCATCATGACACCCAGGAAAGAGCAGATCCTCTGGGGACACCACGGTGCCGAGACCTGGAACGTCGCCAAAGGTGCCTGGGACGCCCATCTGCCACTGATCGCGCCCGCCGTCGAGCTGGCGAAATCCGAGGGGGTCAAGCTTGTTGTTGAAACCGGCAACGGCACGATGGTCAATTCCTGTTACACCGGGAGGAAGCTCATCGACGACCTGGACGCCAAGGGCACGCTGTTCGTCCTCTGGGATCCCGCCAACAACTGCTGGTGCCACGAAACCGCCTACCCCGACGGGTACGACACGCTGCGCGGCGGCTACCTCGGCCACGTGCATATCAAGGACGTGCTCGTCGACACCCCGCGTGCCACGCTGGAGGTGCGGCGCATGGGTGAAGGACAGCTCGCCGACCAGTTCCAGCCCATGGCCGACGCCATGCGTGCCGACGGCTACGACGGCGTGGTGTCGCTCGAGAGTGTCTACCACCCCGGCAACGGAGACTTCGAGGCCGGCTTCCGAATGTGCATCGACACCTTCACATCGCATTTCAGGTAACGCGATATGGCGACGCCGTTTCGCGTGGGTTTGATCGGCTGCGGCCGCATCAGCGATATCTACCTTGAAAACCTCGCGCGCTTTCCGGGCATCGAGGTTGTGGCGTGCAGCAGCCTCGATGCGGCCGAGTCGCGCGACAAGGCGGCGAAGCACGGCATCGCCGTCAGCTGCACGCCCGATCAGCTGCTGGCGCGAGACGACATCGAGGCGGTGCTGAACCTCACGGTTCCTGCGGCGCACGCCGACATCAGCCTCGCCGCGATCGACGCCGGCAAACATGTTTACAGCGAAAAACCCCTGGCCGCATCGCTCGCCGATGCCACGCAGGTGATGGCACACGCCGCAGAACGCGGCCTGACTGTCGCCAACGCACCCGACACCTTCCTCGGCGGCCGCTGGCAGACCGCGCGCAAGCTGATCGACAGCGGCGCGATCGGCGCCCCGACCGGCGTCGCGGCCTTTGTCGGCACCCACGGCGTCGAGCGCCACCACCCCAACCCGGATTTCTACTACCAGCAGGGCGGAGGACCGCTGCTCGACCTCGGCCCCTATTATCTCTCTGCGATGGTATTCCTGCTCGGGCCCATTGCGCAGGTCGCCGGCATGACAAAGCGCACCTTCGACCGGCGCCAGATCGAAAACGGTCCCCGCGACGGCGAGTGGATGCCGGTCGAGGTGGACACACACGTCAACACGCTCATGGCCTTCGAGTCCGGGGTGCTCGGCTCGATGATGATCAGCTTCGACGTTTGGGATTCCGAAACACCTCGCCTGGAGATCTACGGTGAAGACGGCTCGCTGTGCGTCCCGGACCCGGACCCCGTGCACGGCGCCAACGTCTTCGAGGGGGAGGTGTGGTACCGCACCCGAGACACGGCGCGCTGGACACACCAACCGCGCCCCAGCGGTCGGGCGTCGTGGCAGATTGCACCCAACAGCCACGGCTTCAACTACAACGCGCGCGGCCTCGGCCTGCTTGAGATGGCAGACGCCATCCGTACAAAACGTTCGCCGCGTGCAAATGCCGCACTTGCGTATCACACACTTGAGGCCATGTTGGGCGTATTCAAGTCACAACGGTTGGGCGAATTTGTCTCTGTCAACAGCCGCTGCGAGCGCCCAGCGTTGCTGCCAGAGGACTTCGCTACCCACAACGCATTTACGGTCTAGACGCCGGTTTCGACCGTGCACGCCAAGGCACCCCCTTAGCAAGCCAAACTGGCACCGCGACGGTGCACGCACGCACCGCATCGAATCACTGACCGCATGAAACATACTGCGTTTCCTGCAGCCAGAGGCTTTTTCCGCGTTTAAATCCTTGATTTTGGACCTGGCACCGATCGGGCACAGTCTCTGCAATTTCCCTGGTGACATAACGACAGCATCGGCATTCGATTAGTTCAGGCTTGTATTGTTGGGCGTCACGAACGCGTGACACCCAATGTGCAAAGCACACACCGATTGACCGAAGCGCACCTGTTCCGAGAACCTGGGAAATCTCAATGAAGCGCGTTTCACTCTCCAAACGGCATGCGTTCAAACTGATCGCTGCAACCGTCACCTCCGTCCTCTTCAGCGCACCGTCACTCGCCGAGATCGGCTACCCCGAGAAGGACGAACTCAAATTCGGTTTCATCAAGCTGACCGACATGGCGCCCCTCGCGATCGCCTATGAAAACGGCTACTTCGAGGACGAAGGCCTCTACGTCCAGCTCGAAGCGCAGGCCAACTGGAAAGTGTTGCTCGACGGCGTGATCGATGGGCAACTGGACGGCGCGCACATGCTCGCAGGCCAGCCGTTGGCTGCGACCATTGGCTACGGCACCGAAGCCGAGATCATCACCCCGTTTTCGATGGACCTGAACGGCAACGCCATCACTGTCTCGAACAAAGTGTGGTCGGAAATGACGCCCTACGTGCCGACGGGTGACGACGGCAAGCCGGTACACCCGATCAGCGCGAGTTCGCTCAAGCCTGTTGTCGATGCCTACGCCGACGACGGCAAGCCGTTCAAGATGGGCATGGTGTTCCCGGTGTCAACCCACAACTACGAGCTGCGTTACTGGCTCGCAGCCGGTGGCTTGCACCCCGGTTATTACGCACCCCACAAGGGTGACACCAGCGGCACGGTGGACGCCGATGTGCTGCTGTCCGTGACCCCGCCGCCGCAGATGCCGGCGACGCTCGAGGCCGGCACGATTTTCGGCTACTGCGTCGGCGAGCCCTGGAACCAGCAAGCCGTGTTCAAAGGCATCGGGGTGCCAGTGATAACAGACTACGAGATCTGGAAGAACAACCCGGAAAAAGTGTTCGGCATCACCAAGACCTTTGCCGAGAAATACCCGAACACCACGGTGCGAATCGTCAAGGCCCTGATCCGCGCGGCCTACTGGTTGGACGAGAACAACAACGCCAACCGCACCGAAGCCGTGCGCATCTTGTCGCAATCGAACTACGTGGGCGCGGATTTCGACGTCATCGCCAACTCGATGACCGGCACCTTCGAGTACGAGAAGGGCGATCGCCGCGAGGTCCCGGACTTCAACGTCTTCTTCCGCTACCACGCGACCTACCCCTATTACTCGGACGCGGTGTGGTACCTCACGCAGATGCGCCGCTGGGGCCAGATTTCCGAAGGCAAATCCGATGCGTGGTACGACGAAACCGCGAAGCGGGTGTACCGACCGGACATCTACCGCGTCGCGGCGGAAGAGCTGATCAACGAAGGCCTCTTCACGGGGGACGACTTCCCGACCTTCGACTCCGAGACCGGCTACCGGCCGCCACAGGATGACTTCCTCGACGGCGTGGTGTTCGACGGCAGCAAGCCCAACGACTACCTCGAGGCGATGGCCATCGGTCTCAAGGGCGACACCGTCCTCTGAGCCCGGCTGCGCGGGGCCGGTCACGCGCCGGCCTCGCACCCGACGCTGTCCGACTCGACCACACTGCGGAGACTGACATGAGCGTGATCAACGCGTTCTCGACACCCAACCCGGCACGGCGTTTTCGCCTCGGCGCCTGGCTCAACAGCACGGTTGTCGAAAACGCGGTACTGCCGGTCCTCGGCATCGCCGCTTTCCTGCTGATCTGGAGCATCGTCGCCTCGCAGATCAACACCTCGCTGGGCGCGTTTCCCGGCCCGGTTGAGGTCAGTCAACAGGCCAGTGCCCTGGTCAGCGAGCACCGACGCGAGCGAGAGAAGGAAGCAGCCTTCTACCAGCGTCAGGAAGAGCGGAACGCCAAGCGCCTGGAGAAGGAACCGGACTTCAAACCGAAGATTCGCGCGTACACCGGCAAGCCGACCTACTTCGACCAGATCCTTACCAGCATCCTGACGGTGCTGACCGGCTTCGTGCTCGCCTCGGCGATTGCAATCCCCGCCGGCATCGTGATTGGCTTGAGCCGTAACATGCACAGTGCGGTGAACCCGCTCGTGCAGCTCTTCAAGCCCGTCTCACCCCTGGCGTGGCTGCCGTTGGTCACGATGGTGGTCAGCGCAGTCTACGTCACCGACGACCCGATGTTCGAGAAGTCGTTCATCAACTCGGTCGTGACGGTCATGCTGTGCAGCCTCTGGCCCACCCTCATCAACACCTCGGTCGGGGTAGCCAATATTGACCCGGACCTGCAAAACGTCTCACGCGTGTTGCGCCTCGGCCGGCTCACGCACGTCCGCCGCGTCGTATTGCCGTCCTCACTGCCGATGATCTTCACCGGTTTGCGGTTGTCGCTCGGCGTGGCTTGGATGGTCCTGATAGCCGCCGAGATGCTCGCGCAGAACCCCGGACTCGGGAAGTTCGTCTGGGACGAATTTCAGAACGGCTCGTCCCAATCCCTGGCCCGCATCATGGTGGCGGTCATCACGATCGGTCTGATCGGCTTCGTGCTCGACCGCCTGATGCTGTTCCTGTTGCGACGTGTCGCCTGGGACCCCGAGATCGCCAAACGGTAGTGGAGCACCCGTCATGAAAAACGCCTATTTGCAGATCAGTCATCTGGACGTCGAGTTCCCCACCAAGACCGGGGTGTTCACGGCCTTGAAGAACGTCAGCCTCGACGTGCAGGACGGTGAGTTCATTTCGGTGATCGGACACTCTGGCTGCGGCAAGTCCACGGTCATGAACGTCATCGCAGGCTTGACCCCTGGCACCCGTGGTGGTGCCCTCGTCAACGGCCGGGAGGTCGACGGACCAGGCCCGGACCGCGCAGTGGTGTTTCAGAACCACTCCCTGCTGCCCTGGCTGACGGTATGGCAGAACGTCGAACTCGCGGTCAACGTGGTGTTCAAGACATCCAAGACCAAGGCCGAGCGCAACGACTGGATCGCCCACAACCTCGAGCTGGTCGACATGATCCACGCACGCGACAAGCGGCCATCCGAGATCTCGGGCGGTATGAAGCAACGCGTGGGCATCGCGCGGGCCCTGTCGATGGAGCCCAGGGTGCTGCTGATGGACGAGCCCTTCGGCGCGCTGGACGCACTCACCCGCGCACAGTTGCAGGACGCGCTGATGGCGATCCACGCCAAACTCAAGAACATCGTCGTGATGATCACGCACGACATCGACGAAGCCGTGCTGTTGTCCGACCGCATCGTGATGATGACCAACGGGCCGTCCGCCACCATTGGCGAGATCGAAACTGTCGAGCTGGCGCGCCCACGCGACCGCCTGGCACTGGCAAAGGACCCGGTCTACAACCAGAAACGCGAGGCGCTGCTGCGCTTCCTCTACGAGAAACAGCGCAAGGTGGAATCGCTGCCGGCAGCCGCCGGTGGCACAACACCCAAGTCCGCCGACACCGAGGCCGCCGTGGTCGAAGACAGCCGAGGGGTGGCCTGAGATGCACATCGTGGTCGTCGGCAACAGCATCGCGGCAGACTGCCTGCTTGGCGAGCTCTTTCAACGCCGTCAGCAGCAGGCGGTTTCCGTCACGGTGATCGGCGCAGAACACCACAGCGCCTACAACCGCGTGCAACTCTCGCAGGTGCTCGCCGGCGACGCCGACAGCAGCGCCATCGCCCTGCGTGACACCGACTGGTACACCGGCAACGGAGTGCGGCTGATGACGGGTGTACAGGTGACGTCGATTGACCGCAGCACGCAGCGCGTGCACCTCGACAGCGGCGACGACCTCGCCTACGACAAGCTGGTGCTCGCCACCGGCGCCCGCGCCCGTGTGCCGGCGGCGGCCGACGCATCCCTGGCAGGTGTCCAGGTGTTCCGCACGTTGGACGACGCCCGCGCCCTGATCGACACACCGGCCTCGGAGCACACCGTCGTGTTCGGCGGCGGCCTGCTCGGGCTCGAGGCCGCGGCCGGCCTGCTGGCGCGCGGCCGCACCGTCACGCTGGTGCACCGCAACGGGTGGCTGCTGAACCGACAACTCGACGACGCGGCGGGTCGTTTGCTGCTGGACAACCTCGTCGCCCGCGGCCTGAGCGTGCATCTCAACGCCGAGCTCGCCACGGTCAACGGCGACACCGCCGTGCAGTCAGTGACCCTCGACGACGGCACCGAGATCCCGGCGCAACAGCTCGTCTTTGCCACCGGCATCGAACCGCGCACCGAGCTCGCGGTCGACGCGGCCCTGGCGGTCAACCGCGGTGTGGTCGTCGACCGGAGCCTGCAAACCGCCGACCCGGTGGTCTTCGCGCTCGGCGAATGTGCCGAGTGCGCAGGCGAAACGGTCGGCCTGGTGCCGCCGATCCGCGACCACGCGGCCGTGCTGGCCGACACCCTGCTCGGCCGACCAGGCCAGCCCTACGTTCGGCGCGAGCACGCCACCCAATTGAAAGTCGCCGGCATCGATGTGTTCTCCGCCGGCGACGTCAACGCCCACACCGACCACGTGATCCTCTTCGACGACCCGCTGACACCGGCGCGGCGCAAGCTGGTGCTCGAGGACGGCAGGTTGGTCGCGATCATGCTGTACGGCGACGTTCGCGATGGTCCCTGGCTACACAGCGTGATGCAGAACGGGACCGACACGCACGCGCTGCGGGACCGCTTGTTGTTCGGACGTGCCTACTGCGAGGGATTGGCGGCGTGATTGCCACAGAGAACGGCTGGAACCAGTTCGTCTGCGGCAACGGCGGCATGCGGCCGCCACGCCGACCTCTTTGCCACCGACCTCAGCGACGACGGCCTGGTTCGCTACATCGACCGCGTCCTGATGTTCTACGTGCGCACCGGCGACTGCCTGCAACGCACGAGCAACTGGCTGGAGAAGCTCGACGCGCAGATGGCGCACATCGTCGCGAGCCACCAGTGTGAGTGGATCACCACGCTGGCCTCATCGGAGCGGCTGGAACACGTCAACACCTTCGTCAACACCGACGCGCGTGACCGCAATGTGCAATTCACCCGTGAGCGCGGCGAGATCAAACCCCTGATTCGCATGGAGCTGAAGTCGCATGCAAACTGAGAGCTGGACGGACATCCGCGATGTCGGGGCGCTGCAGCCCTTTGCCGGCGTGGCCGCCCTGGTCGACAACACCCAGGCCGCCCTCTTCTACCTGCCGGGCAACAACACCGACCAGGTGTTTGCGATTGGCAACTGCGACCCCATGGCGTCGCCCGCCGCGGTGCTCGCGAGCGGCATCGTCGCCCACATCGACGGCGAGCCGACGGTCACGTCACCTCTGTACAAACACCACTACCGTCTGCGCGACGGCGTGTGCATCGAGTCACCGAAACACAGCGCAGGCAGCCTTCCGGGCGGGATAGAGGGCGGCCGCGTGCAACTGATGATCTCTGCCGACCATGTCGACACAGCCGCGGGTTGACACCACCTGCCCGTACTGCGGCGTGGGCTGCGGCGTGCGGCTCGACGCACGCGCCGAGCAGGTCAGCCCCTCGCCCACACACCCGAGCAACCGTGGCCGCGTGTGTGTGAAGGGCAATGCCCTGCACGAGACCGTCGGGCACGACGGGCGCCTGCTGTACCCCGAGGTACACGGCAAGCGCGCAAGCTGGGAAGCGGCGATCAACACGGTCGCCGACCGGTTCAGCGCTGTCATCGACAGCTTCGGGCCGGACGCGGTGGCGATCTACGGCTCCGGTCAGTTGTTGACCGAGGACTACTACGTCGCCAACAAGCTGATGAAGGGGTTCATCGGCAGCGCCAATATCGACACCAACTCGCGCCTGTGCATGGCCTCCGCCGTGGTTGCCCACAAGCGCGCTTTCGGCGAAGACATCGTCGCCTGCGACTACCGCGATGTGGAGGAAGCCGACCTCGTCGTCCTGGTCGGCTCCAACACTGCCTGGGCCCACCCGGTGCTGTACCAGCGCCTGGTCGCTGCACACCAGGCCCACCCGAACCGGCGCGTGGTGGTGATCGACCCCCGCACCACCGCCACCTGCAACATCGCCTACCGCCACCTCGCCCTCGCGCCTGGCAGCGACGACTGGCTGTTCGTCGGCTTGCTGAACTGGCTGGCAGGCCACGGCGCGCTCGACCCAGCCTGGTGCGACGCGCACTGCGACAACCTCGACGCCACACTCGACGCCGCGCGCGCGCACGGCAGCCTCGCGCAGGTGTCTGCAGCGACCGGCCTGTCAACCGAACAGTTGATCGACTTCTACCGCCTGTTCGCCCGCAGCGAGAAGGTGGTGACGCTGTTCTCGATGGGCATCAACCAGTCCACCAACGGCAGTGACAAGGGCAACGCGATCATCAACTGCCACCTCGCAACCGGCCGAATCGGCAAGCCCGGTACCGGCCCCTTCTCGATCACCGGACAACCCAACGCCATGGGCGGCCGCGAGGTCGGCGGTCTCGCCAACCAACTTGCTGCGCACCGCGACTTCGATGACCCGACGGCGGTCGACGCCATCGCCAACTACTGGGGCGGTCCGCGGATGGCCCGCGCGCCCGGCCTCAAGGCCGTCGACCTCTTCGACGCCGTGCACGCGGGCGAGGTCAAGGCAATCTGGATCATGGCGACCAACCCGGCAGTGAGCGTGCCGAACAGCACGCGCGTGCGCGACGCGCTCGCCCGGTGCGAGTTCGTCGCCGTCTCCGATTGCATGCGGGAGACCGACACCACCGCGTTTGCCGACGTCCTGCTGCCCGCGCTCGCCTGGGGCGAGAAGGACGGCACCGTCACCAGCGCCGAGCGCACCATCTCGCGCCAGCGCGCGTTCCTGCCGCGCCCCGGCAACGCCCGTGCCGACTGGCGCATCGTCTGCGACGTGGCCGCCGCGATGGGCTTCGGCGCCGCCTTCGACTACCCGAACGCCGCCGACATCTTTCGCGAACACGCCCGACTGTCGCACCTGCTGAACGGTGACGGCAGCCGCGCCTTCAACATCGGCGCACTGCAATCGCTCAGCAACGACGAGTACGACAGCCTGCGCCCGACGCCGTGGCCGATGACCACCAGCCGCAGACCAGCTCGCCCGTTTGCCGATGGCCGGTTCTACACCGCATCGGGCCGAGCCCATTGCGTGGCCGTGGTGCCGCAGGCGGTGCCGCAGCACGACAACCGGCTGCTGCTGAACACTGGCCGCTGCCGCGACCAGTGGCACACCATGACCCGCAGCAGCCTGAGTGCCCGGCTGCTGCAGCACCGGGACGAACCCTTCGTCGAGTTCAACCCGGCTGACGCTGACGCCCTGGCCGTCAGCGATGGCGCCCTTGTCGAGCTGTCTGCCGCGAACGGCCGCTACATCGGGCGCGCGCGTCTGACCCCCGGTGTCACGGCGGGCCAGGTTTTTGCGCCGATTCACTGGAACCGCCAGTTCACCGGCGCCGCCACAGTGTGCGAACTGATTCCGGCGGCGGTCGACCCGCTGTCCGGCCAACCGGCATTCAAACACGCACACGTGAGTGCACGCGCATTCGAGATCCGGTGGCAAGCCTGCATTGTCAGCACAGTACGCCCGACCACACCTGACGCCGATTACTGGTGCCGCGTGCCACAGGGCGCCGTGCACCGACTCGAGCTGGCCGGTGACGACGCCGAGCCGAGCCTCGACGACCTGCAACGCCTGAGCGGCCACGGCAGCAGGGTCCCCTGGGTGTTCTACCAGGACAACCTGAGCGGCACCGTGCGCGCTGCGCTGCTCGACGGCGACCGGCTCATCGCGCTGGTCGCCCTGACCCGCACCGGCGCGTTGCCGGAGCGTGCCCACACACAGAGCCTGTTTACCGCGCCGGTTGAGCCGCACTCGCGCATGGCGCTGCTCGCCGGTGTACCGGCAGCGGATCAACCCGATGTCGGTCGGATCGTGTGCGCCTGCAACGCGGTCGGCGAGCGCACGATCGTGCACGCCATCACCGTTGAGGGCGCGGCCGACATCGCGTGCCTTGGCAAGCGGGTCAACGCAGGCACCGGGTGTGGCTCGTGCCGCCCGGAACTGCAACACCTGATCACCACCCACGTGCCTGCCCGCAAGGGGGCGACGCCATGAAGCAATTTCCCGTTTTTTTCAATCTCAACCAACAGCCGTGCCTGGTCGTCGGTGGGGGTGAGGAGGCGGCGGCCAAGGCACGGCTGCTCACCGCCGCTCACGCCCACATCGACATCCACACCGACGACCCGTGCACAGACCTGAAACGCGCCCTGGCCGCAGGCGAGATTCACCGCGCCCGCGGCGACGCACCCTGGCGCGAAGGCCGCTACCGCCTGGTGATCGTGGCCGACGTGTGTGCCGACACCGCCGCGGTGATCAGCGCCGATTGCTGCGCGCGCGGCGTGCCAGTCAACGTGGTCGACCGCCCCGGCCTCTGCAGTTTCACCGTGCCCGCGATCGTCGACCGCGCACCGGTCACGGTGGCGATCGGCACCGGGGGCGCATCGCCGGTGCTGGCGCGCTCGGTCAAGGGCCAGATCGAGGCTCTGCTGCCGAGTGCACTCGGCGCACTCGCGTCGCTCTACGCGAGCCGACGGGCCAAGGTGAAAGCCACCGTTGCACCCGAGGGTCGCCGCGCTGTCTGGGAGGCCGCCCACCACGGCACGGTGGCGCAGTTCGCCGTCGAGGGCGACATGGCGGCGGCCGCGCGGGCGCTGGACAGCCTGATCGACCACGGTCCGTGCCTGGCCAGCCAGCCCGCGCACATCACGCTGCTCGACCTCCGCCACCGCGACGCCGACCGCGTCACCCTGGGTGAGCTGCGCCGCCTGCAATGCGCGCATGCTGTCGTGTTCGACGACGCCCTGCCGCACACCCTGCGCGAGCTCTGCCGCCGCGACGCCGCCCGGCACACGCTGCTCGCGCCGACCTCGGGTGTACCCGTGGTGGCCAAGCAGCTCGCCAACCTCAGCCAACCGGGTCATCGCGTGGTGGTGCTCGGCACCGGGGCCTGGTTCACCGACGTCACCCAGCGGGCCGTGGCGGCACGCCTGCGCACGCTTGGCTTCCAGGTCGACGAGGCCGGCGCTGCCCACACGGCAGCGGCGCGCTGCGTGACCGCCCTGTGAGCGTGTCGGCCACCTGCCCCACCGAGCTGCCCCCCGCCTCGACGGCGCCGGCTGTGACGTTCACCGACTACCTGCGAATCATCGGCAAGGGCCGCCGCGGCTCGCGTTCGCTGACCCGAGACGAAGCGCGGGACGCGCTCGGCATGGTGCTCGACGGCCACTGTTGTGACGTGCAGATCGGGGCCTTTTTCGTGCTGATCCGCGTGCGCGAGGAAACCCCGGACGAGGCGGCCGGGTTCACCGACGCCGTGCGCGCCCGCCTGCGCGTGCCCGACGGCATCCGACCCGACATCGACTGGGGCTGCTACGCCGGCAAGCGTCGTCACCTGCCGTGGTACCTGCTCGCAGTCAAGGCACTGGCGCAGCAGGGTGTCCGGGTGCTGCTGCACGGCCAGGTCGGACCGACACCAACCCGCTTGTACACCGAACACGCGCTGCCCGCACTTGGCATCCCGCTGGCGGGCTCGCTGGCCGAGGCCCAATCGCACCTCGCCGAACACCACCTGAGCTACGTGCCTCTGCAGGCGTTCAGTCCGACCCTGTCGTCGCTGCTCATGCTGCAGCAGACCCTCGGATTGCGGGTGCCGCTGCACACCGTTGCGCGGATGCTGAACCCGCTGTCCGCGCCACTCAGCGTGCACGGCGTGTTTCACCGCAACTTCGATGTGATCCACCAGGACACCGCCGTGCTCGACCGTGCCCCGGCGGTGCTCGCGTTTCGCGGCGAGGGCGGCGAGGCCGAAGTGCGGCCCGAGCGACCTGTGGTGTTGCGCTGTGCCCGCGCGGGCGTCGCCTCCGAGATCACCCTGCCCGCCACCGGCCAGTGGGATCGCGGCGCACTCGACGCACCCGACACCCTGCAGCGGGTCTGGGACGGCGCCCCACACGCCTACGCCGAGCAGGCCGTGATTGCGACCCTGGCCGCGGTGCGGCACGGCGAGGCCGGCGACGACGCCGACACCGCACTCGACTGGGCTCGCACGGTCTGGCACAGCCGAAACGCGTAGTCTTCGCCTACCATACAGTACACTGGGTACTACCTCGGAGCGGCGGGGAGGCGGCGCGTGCCAAGGGGAAGTCAGCGTGTTTGGCAGACGGTGGCCGGCGTGGTGTGCGTGGCCCTCAGTGCCGCCGCCGCGAGTGAGAGCCTGCAGGGACGGGACGACCCCACCCTGATCGCAGCCGTGTCCGGCTGGCTGGCCGACGACGACGGCAGCCTGACCACGCTTCGCCAGTTGGCCCACAGCGGCAACCGTGCCGCGCGCCTGCTGCTCGGCCGCATCGAAATCACCGACCGCGCGCCCCAGCCCGGTCTGCGCAAACTGAGCCGCGAGGACTGGCTTGCGCTGTTCCGCGCGCCGCGGCGCGGCAGCCAGTTCGCGCCGAGCTGGATCACCTTCGAAGCCGACCGCGGCAACCCACTGGCGGTTCAGCTGCAGGCGGCAACCGCACTCGGCCTCAACCCCGCGGGCGTCACCGCCTTGATCGAGGCCGGCGAACCCGAGGCTGCCGAGCACCTGATCCGCAAGATTGCCGTGGACGGCGACGACGCGGATCGCCACGCCCTGCTCGAGGCGCTGCCCCCCGACCACGAGCTGCAACCCTACGTGTTCGGCTTTCGCCACGCCCCGGCCGGCCTCAACACCGGCGCGACGGCCTTCCAGCGCATCTCGGGCAACGCGGTGATTGCCTTCGCAGCGCAGCGCAACCAGGAGATCCTGCCGCAGATTGCCAACACCTTTGCCGACCACGGCTACCAGGGAGGTGACCAGTTGCCGCACGGCTGGCTCGAAACACCGGACGCCCACGCCATCGCCGACTGGGTGCTCTCGACCCCGGTCGCAGCCCCGCTCGCGCGGCTCTGCCGAGACCACTGCAACGAGAGCGCCGTGTCCGCCTGCGCCACCACCGCGTTCGGCTTGTTCGGTGGCTACTACGAAGTGATTCGACTCGACAGCCCGCTCGAAGCGGTCATCCGGCAAGTGGATTTCAACGACAGCGCGCGCGCGCGGGGCATGGCTGCGCGCCGGATCGCCAACGCGCGCACGGAGCTCGGCGAGCACGTGTTCAGCGAAGCCGAGCTGCGCGGCAAGAGCCAGTGCCTGGCCGACGCCGTGCAACCCTGGCGCCTGCCAGACGCGTTCGACTGACACGACCGTGCCCGGTCACCCGGGTGTACACTGGGCCGACGCAAAGCCGTTTGCTCGCCCACACCATGCCCCGCTCCACACTCGATTTCGCCGAACCCTTTTTCGGCGTCACGCTGCTCGACGCGGTCGAGCGCTTCGACGTGGCCGGCCGCGCCATCGTCGTCAACCTCGCCGACACGGCGCTGCACATCGAGGCGCAATCCCTGGCCACGCTGCAGTCGGCGATCGTTGTCGACGCCGCGCTCGAGCAGGTCGAGCGTGCCGTGGTGATCGACCGCTTTGATGCGCACGGCGACGACGCCGCGCTGTTCGCTGCGGTGCGGACACAGTGGCCGTTGGCCTTTGACGTGCGCGGCGAAGAGCGCCTGCGCGGCGTCGAACACTACTTGTCGCCCAAGGCGCGCACCGGCAACCTCGGCCTGAGCATGTACCACTCGGCCTCGGTGCCACTGAACGTCGGACTGCACCGCGACCACCCCTTTTGTGCCGTGCCGGGTTTCCGCGAGGTGCACACCCAGATCGTCGGCGTCGGCAAGATGCAGCAGTGCCGGGCGCGCGACACCGACACGCTCTACCTCGAGGAGATGCTGGCACCCGGGCAGACGCACCGCCCGATGTACGACGCCGAGGGCAACTACCCGTGGCACCAGTACGAGACCGTGACACCGAGCATTTTCATGGCCGTCGAACTGCTGCCGCCCGGCGCGACCTTCCCGGCCTGAGCACCGCCATGACCGACACCCCGATTCTGCTCGGCCCGCTCGACGGCACCCGGTTCCCCGCGCAAGCCCGTCGCCTTCGCCTCGGTGTGGTCGGCGGCGGCCGTATCGCGCAGACCCAGGCCATGGCCGCGCGCCTGACCGACCGCTGGGACATCGTCGCTGGCGCCTTGTCCTCCGACCCGGATCGTGCAGTCGCGCGCGGCCGCGACTGGCACCTGCCGGCGGACCGCTGCTACACCGACTTCAGCGCCATGGCGCAGGCCGAGGCGGCACGCAGCGATGGCGTGGACGCTGTCATGATCACCACGCCCAACCACCTGCACGCCGCGGCGGCGACGGCGTTCCTGAACGCCGGCGTCGACGTGCTCTGCGACAAACCGCTGACCAACACGGTCGATGAGGCGGCAGACCTGGTGGCCCTGACAGCGGCGACCGGCCGCGTGTTCGCGGTGGGCTACGTGATGTCGTGCTTCGCCATGGTGCGCCAGGCACGCGAGTTGGTCCGCGCCGGCGCGCTCGGCCGCATCAACCAGATCCACGTCGAGTTCCTGCAGGACTGGATGGTTTCGGCCGCATCCCACGACGCCCCGCACGTGCAGTGGCGGCTCGACCCGGCACAGGCCGGCGAGACGAGCTGCTGCGGCGACATCGGCACCCACGCGGCCCACCTCGCCGAGTTTGTCAGCGGCTTAACCCTCACCCACCTGCGCGCCGATTTTCACGTCTGCGGCCACCCGAAACCGCTCGAGGACACGGTCTTCATGAACACGTGCTTTGCCGACACGGTGCCCGGCACGCTGATCGCCACCCGCCTTGCACCGGGCAACCGCGGCGGCTTGAGGCTGCGCGTGTTCGGCAGCGAGGGCGGTCTCGAGTGGGACCTCGAACACAGCGAGCGCCTGAGGCACACCCGCTTTGGCGAGCCTGACCAGGTCATCACACGTGGCCACGGGCACGGGGTTGCACCGGCCGTCGAAGCGCACGTGCGCACCGGACGCGGTTTCCCCGAGGGCCTGATCGAGGCCTGGGCGAACCTCTACACCGAGTTTGCGCTGGCCGTCGCCGCCCGCCTCGACCGCACCGCGGTCCCGCCCGAGGTCCTTGCCTACCCGAGCGTCACCGACGGCTGCGTCGGTGTGGGCTTTGTCGATGCGGCACTCCGGTCGCACCGAAACGGCGGCACCTGGCTGGCCACGGCGCGCCCCGCACCGAACGACTGACCCATTCAGGCTGTCGGTTGCCCCGGGCAACCTGTGTACGCTCGGCGAGGAGACCGCACCGTCCCACGGGGACACCGCGCGGCTTGCAATTCAGTCGACGCGGCACTCGGCGCCGCAGAAGCGGCGCTGGCATCGCTGAGCGACACGCTCGCGCGTGCGCGGCAACGCGCGGCAGAGCTCGACACGCTGTTCAGCGAACGACAGCCGGTGCTGGTCGGTGCCGAGCAACGGCTCCAGCGGGAGTCCCTCACGCTCGAAGGGGCGAGCCGGCGCAGCCGGGAGGACATGGCGGTCGCGTCCCGCGCCATTGAGCAAGCCGGGCCATCCTGAACCTGCCTGCACCGGCTCGGCTGGAATCGGAAATACAAGCATGCCTCGAGACGGCCTGGCAACGCTGCTGGGCACGTGTCGGGCTCACGCCACCTTGGCGAAGGGCTCGTCGCCGTACTGGTAGATCCGCGGCAAGCGCTCGGACAGGAGTTCCGCCGGCACCGGCTTTGAGAAGAAGAAACCCTGGACGATATCGCAGCCGTGCTTGGAGAGGTATTCCAGCGTCTGCACGTCTTCGACCCCTTCGGCGACGATGGTCAGACCGAGCGCATGGGCGAGGCCAATGGTCGCCGACACCAACACCCCACCCTTGCGCTCTTCGAACAGGTTGATGCAGAAGGACCGGTCGAGCTTAAGCTCGCTGACCGGCAGCTGGGTGATGTAGGACATCGAGCAGTAGCCGGTGCCATAGTCGTCGACCGCCACCTTCACACCCCGCCGCGCGAGCGAGCAGAGCAGGTCATTGGCGAAGATCGGGTCTTTCATCATCGAGCTCTCGGTGACCTCGAGCGTCAGTGTCTCGGGCGGCAGGCGGTACCGCTCCAATGCGCGCATCACCCGCTCGACCAGTGTCAGGTCGTGCAGGTCGGCCGACGTCACGTTCACCGAGACCGACAGCTCGAAACCGTTCATGCGCCACACCTTGGCAAAATGCAAGGCGGTGTTCAGCATCCAGTCGGTGAACGCCGACACCAGGCCGTTCTGCTCGGCGAGCTCGACAATCCGCTCGGGGTCGACCTGCCCGTGCTGCGGGTGGTGCCAGCGGACCAGCGCTTCGGCCCCCACCATCTGGCAGCACTTGATGTCGTACTGCGGCTGAAAGAACAACTCGAGCTCGTTCTCCCGCAACGCGCGGCGGAAATCATCGGCCATCGACAGGGCCTTGGGGTCGTGCTCGTCGCGCTGACGCGAATACACCGCAAACGGCAAGCGGTTGACCTTCGCCTCGTACATCGCAATGTCGACGCAGCGGCTGAGTTCCACCGGGTCGTTGGCGTGCTCGGGAGCGAGTGCGATGCCGATGCTCGTGCCACAGGCAATGCGCACACCGTCCACCACCACCGCGTCTTCAAACACCGTGTTGATGGCGTGGGCGACGCGTTCGGCGTCGGCGCGTGTCTGGTCGGGCAACAGCACCACGAACTCGTCCCCTCCCATGCGCGCCACCACGCCCTTCTGCCCGATGACCCGCAACAAGCGCTTGCTGAGCACTTTGAGTACGCGGTCACCGGCGTGGTGCCCGATGGTGTCGTTGATCTGCTTGAATTCGTTGAGGTCCAGGCTCAGCAGCGCGTGCTGGCCATGGGACTTGCCGAGCAAGGTGTTGAGCTCGGTCTCGAGGCGCAGCCGGTTAGGGAGACCGGTCAACGGGTCGCTGTGCGCCTGGCGAATCAGCTCGCGCGTCTGTCGCCGCGATTGTGCACGGTCACGGCGGATGATGAGCATGAACATCGCCGTGCCGAACAGCAGTATCGCACCGAGTATCAGCGCAGCTGCCGAGGCTTGCGAACGTGCGAGTGCCGTTACCCCACCGAGCGGGACCCGCACCTCCAGCGCACCCATCAGGTCGTCTTCGACCCACGGCATCCGCGGCGTCTCGCCGGACGCGGTGCGCATGGCGACAATGCGGTCCTGGTTTTCAAGTGCGTTGTGGCAATTCACACAAGACGCGCTGACCGCAGGGTCTGCACGGACAAAGCGAAGGGTCGGCACGCCATCGAGCGGTTCCACGCGCCATACCGGTTGCCAATCCGTGGCGCCTTCGTGCTCAGGATCGCGCTGTGAGGACAGCGATTGCCAAGCCCAGCGTTGAAAGTCGTCGTTGAGACCTTGACCCTCACCGAGATTCCAGCGGCTGATCAGGGCCATCTCGTACAGCGCGTCACCGTCCGACTGGCTCCGCTTGGCCAGCGCCTTGAGGTATTGGGCAGGCAACGGGATATGTCCAAGCTGCGCCTCCGCAAACTCTGACGCACCAAAGCCATCCAGTGCGAGCTTGTCGACAGCGATGTCGGAGTAGACAGCACGTGCTTTGACGGTTTGCTGTGACACCACATCGGCGGTCCGCAGCGCCTCCGAGGTAATGAGGTCGTCTTGCGCCTGCGAGAGCACCCACCACACCGCGCCCATCAGCGACGCCACCAGCGTGACGGGCACCAGCGCGATCACCCAGAACGAGCTGTGTCGTATGCCTGTCGCGGACCCAGCATCCATAGTCTGAGAAGTGTGGCTGCCCAGTAAGGTGTAGCGTGTGCCAGTGAGATTCCTGAAGTGCTCGCTTTGCAGAGCGGTGCCGCGGCCCGTCAGGCCGAACCGACCCGCCAAACCCGACTCAGCGCTGCACCCGCGTTCACGCTGGCTGCTCCAGCATTGCTGCAGTCCACCGGGTCATGCCAACAGCCGGCACCAACCGAGACAACGACGCCTGGAACCGGCCCGGAGCGTGTAGGGCCGTTGGCCTGCCAGCGAGACACCTGGCGGGCACGCCAAAGCGCGTACAAGAAAACCCGGCGTTTGTCTTCGATAAACACCTCGGGATCGCATTCGAACTGTTGCGTTCGGGGGCGGCCCTGCTATTGTCTCGCGGCTTGCATTGCCTCTCTGTGCCCACCATGCCACTCAGAATCACACTTGGCGAGCTGCTGCACCGCTGCGCCCACGCGCACGGCGACAGGCCGATTCTGACCATTGCAGAAACCGGTGCGACCCTCAGCTACCGGGCCTTCGAATCGCTGACCAACCGCATCGCCCACGGCCTGCGCGAGCACCTCGGCCACGACATCGCCCATGTCGCGCTGATCCTCGAGAACAGCGCCGAGTACCTTGCGACCACCTACGCGTTGAAGAAGCTCAACACCGTCGAGGTGTCGATCAACCCCGCGATGCGCGGCGATGCGCTGCAGCGCATGATCGACCAGACCGAGGCAACCATCCTGTTCACGTCGGCTGCGCACCTCGCTGCCCTCGAGGCGGTCAGCGACCGCCTGCCACACATCCGCACCCTGGTGATGCTCGACGGCGCCGAGGCAGCTCAGGAGCGGTTTTCCCGTTGGCGTGTCGTACCCTTCGGTAGCCTGTTGTCGGACTGCGACGAGCACATCGTGTCGCCCGCGATGGACACCGACACCGCAACCATCCTGTTCACCTCCGGTACCACCGGCGTATCAAAAGGCTGTTTGTTGTCGCACCGCTATGCCGTGCGCACGGCCGAGAACATGATCGACCCGTTTCGGATCACACCTGAGGATTGCGTCTATACGCCCTACCCGCTGTGCCACATCGGGCCGGCCTACTACGACATCCTGCCCACGCTCATGACCGGCGGTCGCGTGGTGATGCGCCAGCGGTTCAGCGTGTCGAACTTCTGGCCGGAGGTGCAGCGCTTTGGGGTGACCTGGTTCATGATGCTCGGCTCGATTCAGCAACTGCTCTGGGCACACCCACCTTGCCCGGAGGAGCGCGCGCACCGCGTCACGCGCTGCTGGAGCACACCCGCACCGGTCCCCAAGGCCGACTTCGATGCGCGCTTCGGGCTGCACCTGATTCCGGGCGGCGGCTACGGCTCGACCGACGCCGGCTGGGTGGTGGTGCCGCAGTGGGATCATCCGGGCGGCGTGGTGCTGCCCCACTTCGAAGTGGCAATCCACGACGACAGAGATGACCCGGTGCCCGCCGGCACCGCTGGGGAATTGGTCGTGCGCCCGCGCGAACCCGGGGTGATGTCGGACGGCTACTTCGGCATGCCCGAACGTACACTCGAGAGCCGACGCAACCTCTGGTTCCACACCGGGGATGTCTGCAAGCAAGACGAGGCAGGCCACGTCTACTTCCTGCACCGCATGAGCGAGCGCATTCGCGTCAAAGGTGAGATGGTGTCCGCCTACGAAGTCGAGGAAGGCGCACTGTCCCACCCCGAGGTCGAGGACTGTGCAGCGATCGGCGTGCCGAGTGATCTCGGCGAGGAGGTGGTGAAGCTGTTCGTGATCCGCAAACCCGGCACCGCGCTCGACGCCGCTCAGATCACCGCCCACTGCGCCGCGCGGATGGCGCGGTTCATGGTGCCCGCGCAGGTCGCCTTTCTTGACGATTTCCCGCGCACTGTCACCGGCAAACCCGAGAAGGGCAAGCTCGCTACACTGTGACGCACCCGTCCCGCGCGTCGTTACGCCCCGGTTGCCCGCCGTGATCACACTCAGACCCCTGCACGAGGACGAACTGGCCACGTGTGACGCGATGGACCGGCAGGCACACGCGCGCCCGTTTGTGTTGCAGACGGGCCTCGCTGGGCACAGGCGCCAGTTCGCTGAGCCAGGCGTCGACTACCTCGCCATCGACCGCGCTCCGCACCGCCTCTGCGGCTACCTCATCCTCGCGCGTCCGGCGGGTTCGAGCAGCATCGAGTTACGTCGGATCCTCGTGGACCGTGCCGCGCGCGGCGTGGGCCAGCCATCCTTGGCATTGATGGAGGCGCATTGCCGCCACGAGGGCGGGGTTGAGCGCATCTGGCTGGACGTTTTCGACAACAATCGACTCGGCATCCACCTCTACGAGAAACACGGCTACCGACGCGTTGGCCGGGAGCGCTTTGCCGGTCGCTGGCTGCACCTGTACGACAAGGCGCTGTGACCGCGCTGTGTGGCACAGCCCACGCGTCTGCACCCCGTGTCAGGCCGCCGTGTCGTCGTACACGGCACGCACCGCGGGACGGTCACCGACCGCCGTTGCCACACGCCGCACGTTCGGGAAGTCGCCAAGCGACGGATGTCCCTTCGCCTCAGAGAACCACGTGGTCAGCATGTACAGGTAGATGTCCGCTGCACTGAAACGCTCGCCCAGCACCCAAGGCCCGTCACCGATCTGGTCGTCGACGACCGTCCAGGTTTCACGCAGCCGGCGGCAGCCGCGTCGCACGGCGCTCGCTTCGTCCGCGCCGGTGTCGACAAAGCGCTCCGGGTAGTAGGTCAGCTGAAAGGCGTTCTGTACCGAACTTGCAAAATACACCAGGGTTTGCAGAAAGCGCGCTCGGCCCGGGTCTTCGGCGGCCGGCGCCAGGGCCGACTCGGCGTGTCGGTCACACAAGAATACCGAGATCGCCGCCCCCTCGTACATCGCGCCCCCGTCCCAGACCAACACCGGCACCCAGCCGTTCGGGTTCAAGGCGAGTTGCTCGGCCGGCCGCGGCTGGCCCATGTCAATGGTCGACTCGATCAGGGTGTACGGCACACCGATCTCCTCGAGCAGTACACGCACGCCCATCGCTGCGCTGTGCGGGGCGTAGAACAGCTGGTACACGTAACGGACTCCGGCGAGGGTTCAGTCCACTGACAGTACCGCAGGCTGGCCGCCGCGTCGCGGCTTTCCTCACGGACGCAGGGTCCATCACGGCACCGGCGTCGCCGGGTCAACGCAGTGTGCTTGGGGCACGTGCAGACGTGCGTGGCGTGGCTTCGAACCCTGACGCACTGAAGTTCAAGGTTGACCCATCAACCACTGTGCTGAACTGCTGTGCTAGGTTTTTTGTCGGTAGCACCCGAGTCCGCGTGGTCCGCAGGCCGATGCCGTGCTGCACAGCCACAGGGCGGCCACGGGTGTTCCGGCCGTTGACAACAAGGCCGCGAGGCCAGGACACAAGGACGCTCACGTGAAGGCCCTAGCGTATTTCAGTCAGGCACGCGGCACGCTGGACATGCAGATCGCCTGGGACATCGCCCGTGTTTCCGCTGCCCGCAATCACGGCTGCGGTGTCACCGGCTACCTGAGTGCGCAGGATGGCCTGTTCTTTCAGTACCTGGAAGGTGACAGCGCCACCGTCGACGCGCTGCTGATCCACATCCGGGAGGACGCACGCCACCGCGTGCTGTGCACACGCGAAGAGCACGGGCTGGAGCACCGTCGCTTTCCGGATTGGAGCATGCAGGTTGTGGCGTCGGGCGAGGCGCCGGACACCCGACTCGAGCACCTGATGCAGGTCAGCTTCGACACGGTGCGACACACGCCGCACAACGTCGCGGTGTTGTCCTCTGCGCTGAAGCTCACACTGGCGCAACTGGGCGACTCGGCGTCGCTGCTCGAGCCCGCCGCAGTGATCGAGTCGGCCAGGGGCCCGGTCACCCATCCAACGCCGTAGCCCGCTCAGCGGGTGTTCACCGCCACACAACAGAGCGGGCCGAGCACGCTCACACGCCGTCTCGCAGGGGCTGGATACCCCAAATTGATCAGTCACCAACACGGCGGTTCACAGCCCGAGCCAACCTGTCAGACCAGACAACCGAGCGCGCACCACGTGCCTGTCGCATTCCGAGCCGAATCGCATGAGGGCATCCACGTAGTGGCAAAAAGTGTTGTGTACACGCGTCTGCGATGGTGTACCTTTTTGGTGCAACGATACCAATAGCGTGAGCCGTTGGTACACGGTGGGTGTCGAGGCGCACCCTGGCGGTCACGCCATCGGGCCAAAACGGTCCAGTGGGACTGCGCGCGTCAACCGCAGTCGGTTCGCGGCCCCCTTCCCCACACTCACGCGGGGCGACCATGAAAGCGATCTTGTATTACAGCAGCGCAGCGATCGAGCTCAACGACACGCGTGCCTGGGAGATAGCCCACGTGTCGGCGGTGCAGAACGAAGTCTTTGATGTCACCGGCTACCTGTGCTTCTACAACACCTACTTTTTCCAGTACATCGAGGGACCGGACACCCGCGTCTCACGCATCATGGACAGGATCCACTCAGACGACCGCCACAGCGTAATACAGACTTTCGAGGAACCTGAACTGCGCACACGCCGGTTCCCGCATTGGCGCATGCGCTACGTGCATTGGGGTTCTCTGCCCGAAACCTCGCTTGAGAAAGCCATCGCCGAACCCATCGGCGGGCGGTCGCCACGGCTGGTCGAGAAGGCACGCTGGACCACCGCGCTGCAGGGCACGTTGTCGCGTATATCGGGCTTGCACAAAGCCGGCGAATGCGTCGAGAGCATCGAGCGCACCAGCACCATTCACTGAAAGAGCGAGGGCCGCGCCAGGCGGACTACAGCGTTCGCTGAACGCGCTCAGGCTCACTCAGGAACACCGGCCGACCCCGCACGAACACCGCGTTGATCGACGGACCATGTGCTGTCCAGTTCAAGGCAATGGCGTCAGCGCGCTGGCCCAACGCCAGCGTCCCCCGGTCTGACAGGCCCACCGCCACTGCGGCATTGCGGGACACCAGCGCCCACGCCTCGGCGAGGCGTGCGAGGTCGTTGCCCGCCAACGTCGCTGCCGCGCCGAACAGCGCCGGGTAGTGGTAGTCCGTTGACAGCACGGTGCACAGGCCGTCGGCAATGGCACCGCCGGCGTGCACCGCACCGGTGTGGCTGCCACCGCGCACGACGTTGGGCGCACCCAACACCACTGCCTCGCCGTGAGCGCGGGCCTCACGCGCCGTGTCGACGGTCAGCGGAAACTCGCACACCGCCACGCCCAAAGCCCGGTAGTGCCGTCGCATGTCAATCGAGGTCTCGTCGTGGGCGAACATCGGCACGCCGCGGGTTCGAGCGACGTTGGCGATGCGCTTGACCGCCCGGTCGATGGCGTCGCCTTGCGAGATCACCCGCTTCAACTGCGCACGGTACGCCCCCGGCGACAGTCCACTTCGCGCCGCGTACAGCGGCAGTTTGGCAACCTCGCGCGGGTTGCCGAGGAGTGTGGTGAAGTGATCATTGAACGCGAGCGTGGGTGTCGGTTGTGTCGACAACCACCTGCACACGGAGTCAACGGCTTCCGTCGCGGTGATTTCCCACCTGATCTGCACACGCAGGTCGACAATCAAGCTCGGTCGGACACGCTCGAGTGCGTGCATCAGCTCGACCGCCGTCGCGAGGCTGCGCAAGCCCGGCTCCCAGGACACGGTCACGGCGAGGTACGCCGTGGTGATGCCGTTCGCGACCAGTTGTCGGTCGGTCTCGATCAACGCCGCACCGAGATCGAAGGTCACACCTGGCCGAGGCGCGATGTTGCGCTCGAAGGCGTCGCCGTGCACGTCGACCATACCGGGCACAATCAGCAACCCAGCCGCGTCGAATGCACGCGCGGCCGCGGGCGCGACCGGGGTGTCCACAACGCGCCCTGTCCCGAAGTGCAATGGCCGGTCGTGGAATCTGTCGCCATCGAGCACCGCGCCCGCGTGCAGCACCCAGCCGGGCTCACCGATCGTCATGGTTCCCGCACGCTGCTGAGCGCCACGCCACGAGACACAATCACCTGGGCGCTGCAGTGCCCGCGGACAGCACCCACGGTGTCAGACGTCGACCGAGCCGTTATCGGGTTTGCCGGCCACGGCTTGCAACGCCGAAAACCACGCCTCAAAGGCCGCGAAACTCAGGCGTTCGTCTGGCTGTCTGTCCGGCTGAAGGTGGCTCAGCGCGTGCTCGGCGATGTGCTGGCCGAGGCTGCGGTAGGCCTCGAACTGGCCTTCGCCGAAGAACTGATCCGCGGTCGACTGGTGCGGGAAGCTGCTGTGCCCGTGGCGGTACTCGCGGATCACTTCGTCCTCGTCGCCGGTCAGCGACGACTTCAAATACAACAACCGCCCCGGCTCGGCATCACCGGGGTAGTGGACATCGCCGATCGCCCAGTGGGCCGTCGCATGGCCATCGGCGTCGAGCCGCAACGGGGCGAGGTCGATGTCGATCGTGACGCCGAGGTCGATGCGCGCCAGGCGAATCAGGGTTGCGAGGCCGTTGAAGTGGTGCTGCGGGTCTGCCTCACCGTCGCCCAAGATGATGAATTTACAGCGGCGCCGCAACAGCTCGATGCCGGCCAGGTTCTCGATGTGCCCGCCGTCAGACACGTTGACCCAGCGGTGCGTCTCGTTGAGTTTGCCGAGCAACTCGCGCATCAGCGCGCGCGGTCGCACGCGCCAGCTGAAGAGCGTGTTCAGCGAGCTCTGTTCCTTGTTCGGTGGCGGCCCGAGGTTGATCAGGCGGTAGCCCGGCTTGATCTTCTCGCCGTGCCGAACCGCCGCCGTCGCGTCGGGCGCGAACTGGTAACGCACCGGATCGCCCGACTGCGGCACGATCGAGATGACCTGCTGGCCGTCGTCGGTTTCACTCAGGGTGACCTCGCCGGTGATCTTGCACGCAGTCGGGGTCTTGCCGCGCATCAAGGCACTGAGGCTCGACCCCAGATACCCGCCGCCGGACACCGTTGACATGTAATCGATATGGTCGAACACGCCATGGTGGTGCAAGGCCTGGGTGATCCCGAGGTTGACCGTCGCCGAGCGAATGCCGCCGCCGGAAAAGCCGACCCCGACCACGCCGTTGGCCACGGTCAGCCGGTGCGGCTCGCCAGCGCCGGCTGCGAGGGTACGCACCGCACCCGCCGGGTATTGCGCCCAGCGCGCGGCAATGTCATCGAGCTCCTCGCGCAGGACATCGTTGAAATCGTACGCGCCTTTCTTGTCGCCCTCGCCCTTGTGCTTGTCGAGCCACTGCTCGAGTCGACCCGGGTTCGGAATCCAATAGCCCAGGCGCACATTCAACAAGGTGAGAATGGCGACCAGCGCCGGGCTGGTGGAACGCCCCATGTTCGGCGATGCCGCGGCGGCCGAAATCGCCATGGCCGTGGCGAGGCCCATCTGCGGGTAGACGTAGTTCATCGATTCACTGCGGCAATACCCGGTGCGCTCGCCGCCGGTGAAGCGCTTGCTGAAGATGAAGAAATCGCTCTTGCGGTCGCGGATCGAGATGTCCTTGCTGCCCTGGAGGTTCAGGGCAACGTTGATCAGATGGTACGGCGCCGTCGAGCCGGCCTCGCGGCAGGCGATCTCGTCGAGGTCCAGGTCTTTCTCGATGGCGATGTCACCGTTGGCGTCCTCACCGACCAGGAAGGCCGACGCCAGGCGGTCGCGGTAGAGCCCGTGGATGGAGGTCTGGTTGACGTCCACGGTCAACCACATCAGAAACCACAACAGAGCCGTGAACATCAGCAGATAGGCGCCCTTGACCATCAACCCGGTCGCACGCGCTTCGCGCGCTTCGAGCGTCCGGTAAATGGCCGGGTACAGGCTCCTCGAGTAGTTGGCCGCGATAGAGAGCTCCGAACGGGCTTCAGCCATCAGCGGTTCGAAATCGTTCAGCAGCATTTCGTTGAAGGTCAGCGGGCTCACACCGGTCAACCCGGGAAACTCGGTCGGAAACACCATCGTCGCGCACGCAGGCGTGTTCGGTGCTTCGAAACAGTCGACACCGGTCTCGTACAGGTACGCGTCGATGGCCTCAAAGTAGTTGTCGAGTTCGGCCAGTCGGGAGAGCGAAGAGGTGCCGTCACCGACATCAGCGGATGTGAGCAGCGCGCGAATCAACCCCGCCGACACCGCCGGCTTGAACGGTTCGACAACATCCGCCACGGCGTCGGCGGCAGAGTCCGTCAACGCCGCATCGTCGGCCGAGAACTGCACCGCTGCGAGCACGGCGGCAATGTTCTGCAGTCGCGTTGTCAAGGCGTCCACTTCCCACACCAACGCGAACTCAAGTGGGTTCGTTTCGAAATCCGTCTGCTCGAGCGAATCAGCAAGCTCGAGCACCTCATCCATCTCGAGCGCGTCCTGGAGGTTGGCCAGCGTCACCACCTCCCACGCCGCAGCCACCAGTGACTGAAGCCGCACGGAGGCGTATTCAGGCACATCGATGGCCTCCAGGCCGGGCACCTCGGGCGGCTCGGTGTCGAGCGGTGCGTCGTCGTCAAACACCGGTTGATCGAGCTCGAGCGTGTACCACCACACCGCTTCGCTCAACGCCTGCAAGCGCGGGCCAGGACGCGCCACCGTCGCCTCGATGAAGCGCCCGACATCCTGACCGAGCGAGTGCGTTTCATCGCGCTGTGTACTCGGGTCGCTGCCAGAGGTCATCTGCGGATACGCCAACGCAAACAGCGAAGCGTCGAGGGCTTGCTCAAAACGCGCCTTCTGCGACGAGGCAATGCTGTGCGTCCAGACCGTGGTGACAAAGAGGCCAAAACACACGAGCAACAGCAACACCAGCTTGACGAGATCGCGGAGGGTGAAGCTCAGGGTGACGGCACCGAGCACGAACGTCAGCACAACCAGCCCCAGTGCCACCAGAGCCAGGGTCAGCAGCCAGCTGTTCCAGTCCGCCGACGGCGGGCTGAACACGAGGAAATCGGCCACCAACAGGACGACCAACAGGGGCAGAAACAGCCCGAGCACACCGATCGCGAACAGCGCGATCTTGCCGGCTGACCCGCCAAGTACGCTCAGCAGTTTGTCAGCGCCGGCAAAGGCCGCGGTGGCAATGGCACCGACCGACACGAACGACCACCCCAGCTCCCGCTCGTAGATGAGCTGGTGAAACGGAAACAGAAACACCGACAGCGACTCGAACAACGCCACCGCGACGATGATCAGCAGGATGCCTCCGTACACCCGCTCGAACCGGTCTCGGGTGTCCACCGAGCTGTCGCTGCCGGTTTTCAGACGCACCCGGTGTCGTGCCACGCGGTAGAGCGTCGACACCAGCGGAAACACCAGCACGCACACCAGCGCACCGATCAGCGTGTACTCGGTGAAGTCGAATGAGGTCGGTAAAAACAGGTGCGCCATCGCCACGGCGAGGCCCGACAACAGCAGGTAGGGCAACAGCACCAGGAAGTTGACCAGGATGCCACGCAACAGCACACCGGCCGCCCGGATGTAATCGAGCAGGCCGCGCACCGCCATGTAGTTCGAGTGGTTGCGAACCCAGGTGAGGTACGGCGATTCCTCGGGCCCGTCCAGCAAGGGAAAGGGGTACTCACCGCGTCGCACGGGGAGATACTTGGGGTCTTCAACCATGTCGTCGTCACGCTCCTTGTCACACGACTTCACGCCGCCGTCGCCCGCGAGCGCCACCAAAGTCACTCCAGGCTTGTATCAATACACCAACCCCGGCCTGCGGAGCCCACGGCCATTCAAACCCGATTCCCGGGGCGGGTCAACGGCCGGGCCCGCGCTGCCAACAGCGACAATGTACACGAACAGTGTGGCCGGCTGGTCGGGTTCCCAATGGCGGCGAACGCGGCGCGGTGCGACAGGCTCGGCAGCTGTGCAACTTCAGGCCGATGTGCGAGTCTCTGTGACACACACGTCTTGGCGCGCGGCCACACCGCGCGCCGCCAGTCGGAGCCAGCCGAATGAACCGAATCCGTACCGACCGCCGCGCGTTTCTGGCCACAGTGGGGACAGCCATCGCCGCAGGGGCATCCGGCCTCGGCACCGCCGCACAGGCCGATGCCGTGAAGCCCACGCGCTCCATGCGCGGTGGGTCCAACAACTACCGTCCCGGCGCGCCGATCGTCGAGCGCATCGGCGGCGGCGGCTTCTGGATGACCGGCACCGTGCGCCGCGCGGGGGACGGCGTCCCGCTCGCCGGCCAGCGCATCCAGATCTGGGCCCACACCACCGAGGGCCACGAGCGGGATCCCCACAGCCACGGGGCCACCCTGACCGACGCGAACGGCGAATTCCGCCTCGAGATGCCCCAGATCGTGCCCGCCTTCGGGCAACCGCATGGCCACCTCGCTTACGACAGCGGTGATTTCAAAACAGTGTTCCTGCGGCCGGTGATGCCGAGCGCCGCAGACACGACCCTCAGCGCCCATTTCGTGCTGGAACCCGCCTGAGCACTCGACGCGCTCCGGTGCCGCGCGCACGCCTGCTGATCAGCTGGTCGGCGCTCGCGCTCGCCCTCGGTGTGCCCCTCTTCGCGGCAGCGACCAGCCCGCTGCTGCAGTGGCGCGACGCGACCTACCAGCTCGCGGGCTTCGCGGGCGTTTTGGCTCTCGCCCTGCTGCTGGTGCAACCGCTGCTGGCCGGGCGGCTGCTGCCTGGCCTCAGCGCACCGCTGAGCCAGCGCGCACACCGCGGCGTCGGAGCGGCACTGGTGCTGGCCGTGGTCGTGCACGTCGGTGGGCTCTGGGTCACGAGCCCGCCCGACGTCGTCGACGCCCTGTTGCTGGACTCACCGACGCCGTTCTCGCTCTGGGGCGTGATCGCGATGTGGGCTGTCTTCGCCACGGCCGGCCTCGCGCTGCTGCGTCGACGCTGGCGGCTCAGGCCAGGCACCTGGCTGCTGTGCCACGGGTCACTGGCTACGGTGATAGTCGCCGGCACCGTCACACACGCGGTGCTGATCGAGGGCACCATGGGCACGGTGTCGAAAATCGCCTTTTGCGTGTTGGTGGCTGCCGCGTCCGGCACTGTCCTGTTCCGGTCGGTACGCCGTGCTCTCAACTGATCCGGGCACACGGCAGGCTCGGCGTGGCCCGCCGCAGCCGGAGGCCCTCAGGTGATCACACGCGTGCTGGTGACCGGCTTGCCTGCGAGCGGCAAATCGACCCTCGGCACGGCGCTCGCCACGGTGCTGAACATGCGGTGTCACGACAAGGACCGCTTCCTCGAGGCGCTGTTTGCGCGCCACGGTGAGATCAGCCCTGCCGATCGAACAGCCTTGAGTCGCGAAGCCGACACGGCGTTCATCGAGCTCGCATCGCAGCCCGTCGATGCGGTGTTGGTGTCGTGGTGGCGGCACCCGAGGTCTGCCACCGAGTCAGGCACACCAACCGGCTGGTCAGGCAACGTGCCCGGCGCCACCGTCGAACTGCACTGCCACTGCGACCCCGACGTCGCACTCGCGCGCTTCAGCGCCCGTCGACGCCACCGGGGCCACGGTGACGCGCAACGGGACACCGCTGCGCTCGCGCGCAGCTTTCACGAACAGGCCGCGCTCGGCCCGCTCGGCCTCGGTCCACTCGTGCAGGTGGACACGCACGGCGCGGTCGACGTCGAGGCCGTTGCGCGCCAGGTGCGCGCCGCCCACGCTCAGGCGGCCGACTGAGGCCGCCGAGACCGTCGTTGCACCTCAGGCGCCCTTGCTGCCGTCAGGCAGCGCCGGTGGTGTCGCCGCGTCTGCCGCGGCGGCGGCGATCCGGCGTTGGTCGGCGTTGTCGAGCGCGTTGCGGTCATCCAGCCCCGGGATGTGCACCATGACCTGCTTGCGCGCGAAGGGAATCCCGGCTTCGTCGAAGGCCTGCTGCACCCGCACGTACACCTCCTTGCGGATCATGAACTGACGGCCGGGCTTCGCCATGAACTTGCCACGCACCACG
>JBCCUP010000023.1 GCA_039196715.1 Pseudomonadota bacterium | reverse complement strand
TCTGAAGGGCCGTTCGGTACCCGGCAGCGCGGTACACCGCGTCCAGGTAGCTGACAGTCGACCCTTTGCCGTTGGTGCCGCCAACCGTGATCACCGGGCACGCGAAGTGCTCGAGCCCCATCGCCACCGCGACCGCGCTCACGCGGTCGAGTCCGAGCTCCATCGGCGTGGGATGCAAGCGTTCCAGGTAGCTCAGCCACTCGCCAAGGGATTGCGGAGCCATGCGGCGTCAGGCGCTCTCGAGGTCGGCACCCGCCGCGTTTTCGGGCGTTTCGATGGCGTCCTGCTTACAGAGAATCCGCAGCATCGCGGCAATGCGGTCGCGCATGTCACGCCGGTCGACGATCATGTCGATGGCACCGTGCGACAGCAGAAACTCCGAGCGCTGGAAACCGTCCGGCAGCGTTTCACGCACCGTTTGCTCGATCACCCGCCGGCCGGCAAAGCCGATTTGCGCACCGGGTTCAGCGATGTTCAGGTCGCCGAGCATGGCAAAACTGGCAGACACGCCACCGGTGGTCGGGTCTGTCAACACGGAGACATAGGGCACGCCCCGATCGGCCATCTGCGCGAGCAGGGACGACGTCTTCGCCATCTGAAAAAGCGAGAACAGCGACTCCTGCATGCGCGCACCGCCGCTGGCACAGAAGCACACCAGCGGCATCCGTTCAGCGAGCGCCAACTCGGCGCCGCGGGCGAACCGCTCGCCGACCACCGAGCCCATCGAGCCGCCCATGAACGCGAAGTCAAAGGCCATCGCGACCACCGGCTGTGCGTGTAGCGTGCCGCGCATGACGATCAGCGCGTCTTTCTCGCCGGTCTGCTTTGTCGCGGCACTGAGCCGATCGCGGTACTTCTTGGTGTCGCGGAACTTCAGCATGTCGACGGATTCGAGGTCCCCGCCGATTTCCGTCGCACTGTCAGGGTCGAGGAAGCGGTTAAGCCGCGCCCGCGCCCGAATGCGGCTGTGGTGACCGCACTTGGGACACACGTCCTGGTTGCGATCCAATTCGGCCCGGTAGAGCACATCCTGGCAGGACGCGCATTTCAACCAGAGGCCCTCAGGCACGTTGCCCTTGCCCTGCCCGTCGGTTCTGACCCGCGAGGGGATCAGTTTGTCAAACCAGCTCATGATCCAGATTCCGAATGGTGGGCGGCGTCGGCGTTGGCGACGGCCGCAACAAAACGCGCGATCTTGTCGATGTCCTTCTGGCCGCGGGTCCGCTCGACACCGCTGCTGACATCCACCGCATGCGGTCGAAAGGCATGGATGCCCTCGGCCACGTTGTCCGGCGTCAATCCGCCGGCGAGTATCCGCGGGCGCGCGTCACTGGCCTGAACACCTGCCCAGTTGAAGGTTTCACCCAGGCCGCCGGCCTGGCCGGCGACGTTACTGTCGTACAGGAAGCCCCGAGCGTCCGGGAAGTCGCGTTCAAACGCCGCGGCTGTCGCGTGCTGATCGCGCGGTACCGCTCGAATGTAGGGCCGATCGAACTGACTGCAATAGGCAGGACTCTCGGTGCCGTGGAATTGCAGCAGCGACACGGGCAGGGACCGCAGTACCTCGTCGACCTCGGCCGCGTCGGCGTCCAGAAACAGCGCGACCACCGTGACAAAGGGCGGTAACGCACGGCACACCGCCTCGGCCTGGCCGAGATCGACGGCGCGCGGACTCTTGGGGTAGAAGGTGAGGCCGAGGGCGTCCACGCCGAGTTCCGCCGCCGCGACAGCGTGGTCGGCTCGCGTAAAGCCACACACTTTGATCCGGGTGCGGCGCGGTTGGCTGGTGGTCATGGGGTGCGAAGTATATCGGATGCCGTGCCTGCGCGCGCTTACACCGCCAGCAAAAAAGGGCTGCGTTTGCGCCAGCTCGGCACGCCGATCTCGTCGGCGTACCGGGGCCCGACGAAGTAGAGCCCGTCGGGCACCGCGGTCACACTGCCCCGGGTGCGGTCCCGAGACGCGAGCAGCTCGCCCGGGTAGCCCTCGGCTTGCGCACCGGTGCCCACATCGAGCAGGCAACCGACGATGATGCGTACCATGTTATGCAGAAACGCGTTGCCGACCACCTCGACGACCACGTACTCGCCCTGTCGCGCGACAGTCAGGCGGTCGAGGCTCCGGCGCGCGTGCTTGGCCTGGCAGCCGGCGGCGCGAAAGGCCGAGAAATCGTGCTCGCCGATCAGCGCCTGAGCGCCGGCCTCCATGCGCGCCACGTCGAGCGGTTTGCGGAACCAGGTCACGGCGCCGGCCCCGACTGCCGGTCGCGTGTCGCGGTTCAGAATGACGTACCGATAGCAGCGGTCGAGAGTGTCGTAGCGCGCGTGAAAGTCGTCGGGCACCCGGTCGATCCAGTGCACGCAGACACTGTCCGGCAAATGCGTGTTGGCGCCCATGCGCCAACCGTGCGAGGGACGCGCGACCGTCGTGTCAAAGTGCACAACCTGTGCGAGCGCGTGTACACCGGCGTCGGTGCGGCCGGACGCCACCACCTCGACAGCAGTGTCGGCGACGCGTGAGAGCGCCCCTTCCAGTGCCGCCTGGACACTGGGTGCGTGTCCCTGGCGTTGCCAACCGGCAAAACCGGCCCCGTTGTACTCGATGGCGGCCGCCAGCCTCACCACGGACCCTCTGCGGCATCAAAAAAGGGCGCCATGGGCGCCCTTTTCCGAGCGGCTACCCGTTCAGCCAAGCTGCTTTTGCAGCACCCGCGCTGCCTCGACCTGGTTCGAGTTTCCGCTGGCCACGACTTCCTTGAGCGTGCTGCCGGCGCTGTCGAGGTCACCCATGTCAATGTACGCACGCGCGAGATCGAGCATTGTGTCGACTTCATCACCGGTTGCTGTCATGTCGGCCGACTCGTCCTCTTCGATGATCGAGAGCCCCGCGGCGTCGAAGTCCAGTTCGTCCGAGAGGCCACCGATGTCGCCGCTGAGGTCAGTCTCGAGCAACTCTGCCTCGAGCCGTTCCATGTCGAGCGTCTGGTCGCCCAGTTCGGTGCCGTCTGCGTCCGTTGCGTCCAGGACCTGCTCGAACTCACCCGTCGCCGTGCCGTCGACCAGCGTGCCGTCGGACAGGTCCCCGGTGGCGTCAAGGTCGCTCAACGGCGGCAGCTCGAGGCCCTCGAGCGACGACGCACCGCCGGGTCCGAGGTTGTCGTCGGCCAACGTCAGCTCGGCCGTGCTGTCGAGCGGATCGACGTCCTGCTCAAAGCTGGACACCACGGCTGTGTTGTCCAGTTCGCCGCCGGCGGCGATGTCCGCCAGCGTATCGGACGCCAGGTCAGGCGCCTGCACGACATCGGCGGAAACGGTCTCCTCGAAACTCTCGAGTTCGCTGATCAGGCCATCGCCGGTGCTGAGCGCCGTGTCGCCCAGGTCGTCACCGAGCTGACTGCTGAGACCACCTTCATCAACCACCTCGACCACCTCAGTGGCCTCGAGCGCCTCCTCGACCGCCGCAGGCGCGTCCGGTGTCGCGCCTGCAAACAAGGCGCTGGCGGGCGCAAGGGCAGCCCCCCACCCGGCGATTTGCGACCAGTTGGCCGTCCCGTCACCGAAGGTATCCTTGTAGGTTTGCGCGCGCGCAGCGAAGGTCTCGGCGTCCTGCTTTGAAAACAGCGCCTCGAGGCGTTTGTTGTGCAGTGTCTCGTCGTCCGCGCCCTTGTCGATAGCGTCATCGAGCAGCTCTTCTGCACGGTCAGCCAGGCCGTAGGAGAGGTAGACGTCGGCCTCGGCCAACACGTCCGCATGCGGCGATTCATCTTCCGACGTTTCCGTGTCCGGGCCATCAGTGACCACGGTTTCATCGGCATCGTCAGTGGCGTAGCCCGCCGCCACGCCAGCCGCACCAAGCCCACCGGCCGCCGCTGCGACCACGGTCGCGTCAGTGGTGGCGTCGGCGCTGAGCTCGTCGTCGATCTGATCGGCGTCGTAGCGCGTCTGATCGGCCAGCTCGTCGGCCGGCTCCTCCATGACGGTGTCGGCCAGCTCATCGGCGAGCTCGGGATCCTCGTCACGGTTGCGCCCTCGTCGTGCCAACAGGAACCAGAGGAACAAGAGGCCCGCGAAGCCCGCGCCGATCAGCGCAGCGTTGCGTGGGTTGAGCAACGGCGCGTACCAGGGCTGCGCCGCGTCGGCCTCGGCCACCAGCCGGGCCGCCTCGGCCTGTTCTGCCGCGACTCGCTGAGCTTCGGCCTCGGCTGCGGCGGCCGCCTCGGCTTCTGCAGCCGCCTTGGCTTCGGCTTCGAGCCGTGCCGCGGCGGATGCCTCGGCCTCGGCAGCGGCTTCAGCAGCCGCTTCGGCCTCAGCTGCTGCTTTGGCCTCGGCTGCCAACCGCGCCTCACGGGCGGCGTCTGCAGCTGCGGCTGCTTCGGCCGCGGCTGCCGCCTCAGCGTCGGCTGCGGCCTTCGCCGCTTCCGCCTCGCCCGTCAGACGGGCGACTTCGGCTTCGGCCGCCGCTTTGGCGGCGCTGAGCTCGGCCTGGAGGGCCGTGATCCGAGCGCTGGCTTCCGCCTGGCGCAGGTCGCCGTCGGCCACAAGCGACTGGAGCTGCTCGTTGGCTGCGTCGAGCTCGGCCTTCAGCCCGTCGATCTGGGCGTTGGCAGCGTCCTCGACGGCGGTTTGCGCCTGACCCAGGTTCTGCAACCGCTCGAGTTCAGCGTTACGCACTTCTAGCAGCCGGTTCATCTTCTCGACTGCGCTCTCGAGGTCGAGGACCCGGGACTGCATCTCTTCGGCGTTTTGACGCTCGCTCTCGATGTCCTCGAGGGCCACCGCGAGCTCCTGCTCGAGCGATGCGATGCGCGCGGTCGAGGCGGTGTCTGTCTGTGTGCCGTCGCTGGCGCCGTCACTGGCCTCACCCGCCACGATCGACAGCGAACCATCGTCCGAGGCCGATTCGCCGGCTGTGGCCTCACCTGCAGCTGTGGCTTCGCCTGTCGCCGACGCAGCAAGGTCGGTCGCAGTGTCTTCGCCGGTCGACGCTGAGGCGTCAGAGGCTGCAGTGTCCCCGTCGTCGCTGGCCGCGAGATCCGCCACGGCAGTGGCTTCGCTGTCCGACCCGGCTGCCGCAGCATCGGCTGCCGAAGCGTCGGCCGCCGCAGCATCGGCTCCCGACCCGCTTTCCTCACCGGCCTCGATGCGTGCGGTGACCTGGCTCGGCGCCTCAGTGCCGCGCAGGGCACGCCACGCCGTGTGTTGCGCGTTGACCAGCTGACGTGCCTCGGCCTCGCTGATCCCCTGGACGGTGTCGGCGTCGGGCATGCGCAGGATCGAACCGCGACGCAGGGCGTTGACGTTGTCACCGTCAAAGGCCGCCGGGTTGGCGCGCAGCATGGCCACCATGGTCTGTTCGATGGTGGCGCCAGCGGGCAGGTTCGCCTTGGCGAGGCTCCAGAGCGTCTGGCCGTTTCGTACCGGTCCCACCTCGGAAGCCGTCGGGGACGATGACGGCGCCGCTGTGGTGGGCGCAGGTGTCGGTTCGGGTGTGGCAACCACAACCGTGTCCGGCTGCGACGGCGCAGCCGCACCCGCCCCCTGCGACTGTTCGAAGAGTTGATCGAGCTCGGCGACAACCGAATCGATGTCCTCGAGAATGGTTTCGGTGTACTGCTGACTGTTGCCTTCCGACTCGGCGACGGGTGTCACCACCGCGGACTCGGCCCCGTCGGTCGACGCCTCGACAGCCGCCACGGTGTCGGCTGGCGCCGGGGCCGGGGCTGCCACCAGCAAGTCGCCGACTTCCTCGAGCTCGACGATCTGAGCGCCGTCGGTGTCGGCGGTCTCGTCGAGTTCGATCACCGCATTGACGGCTTCGAGTTCGGCCTTGAGCTCGTCCTCGCTCAGCACCCCGGCCTCGGCGCGCTCGATGCGCTGCGGCAGACTGGGGTCGTCGGCCCCACCCGATTCACTTGCCGTCACCGCGTCGCTGCCGTCGAGTTCGGCGAGGAACACCGGCGGGTCAAGCAACACGGTGTATTCCCGAACCAGGCTGCCCCGCTCCCAACCCACCTCGACCAGGAAGTTCAGAAACGGCTCGTTGATCGGTTGTGCACTGCTGACGTGAATGACGGTGCGCCCATCGCTCTCGCGCAGCTCGAAATCGAGTTCGGTGAGGCGAAAGGGGCGATCGATGCCCGCCTTGATGAACGCTTCCTGCGAGGCAAGTCTTGCGACCAGACCCTGTGCTTCCTCAGCCGAGTCGGTCACCACTTCGATGTCGGCACTCAGTGGCTGATTCAACGACGAGTTGAGCTGAATACTGCCCAGTCCAAGTGCCTGCGCGCCACCGCTCGCAAGGGCCATGGACACGGCAGTCGCGCCTGCGAAACTCCGCACGTTTGAGGATTCCTTTTTCACTTTTCAGGCACCGTGTTAGTGAACCGAACAACCTGGCTGGGAATGCACACCTCGCCAACAACCGTGTAAGCGCAAGCGTGCGCACACGCGCCAGTCACCGGCCGGGTCTCTTACCTGTTGATGATAGACAATGATTTACAACGTGCCGCCAGCTGGGCACCGTCGGCCCCGACCTGTGCGGTCGGGGCACGCAACCCGACTTGCAGCATCGGCCCTAGCGGGCGACGAGGATACGCAGCATCCGGCGCAGCGGCTCCGCCGCACCCCAGAGCAATTGGTCACCCACGGTGAAGGCGTTGAGGTACTGCGGCCCGAGCGACAGCTTGCGCAGACGCCCGACCGCGATGTCCAGCGTGCCGGTCACGGCGGTGGGTGTCAGCCGCTCGGTGGTGACATCACGGCCGTTCTCGACCACCTGCACCCAGTCGTTGCTCGAGGCGATCAGCTGTTCGATCTCGTCCAGCGGGACGTCGCGGGTGAGCTTGATGGTCAGTGCCTGGCTGTGGCAACGCATCGCCCCGATCCGCACGCAGGTGCCGTCGACGGGAATCGGGTCGGAGCCAAGCCCGAGGATCTTGTTGGTCTCGGCCTGCCCCTTCCACTCTTCTCGGCTCTGTCCGCCGCCGACATCGGTGTCGATCCAGGGGATCAGACTGCCCGCGAGCGGCACCGGCCACACCTCACACGGCAACGCACCCGAGCGCATGCCTTCGGTCAGCGCGCGGTCGATGTCGAAGATGCCGCTGTCGGGGTCGGCCAGCTGATCCGCGACCAGATCGTGGCAGGCGCCCATCTGCGCGACCAATTCGCGCATGTGGCGCGCACCGCCGCCGCTTGCAGCCTGGTAGGACATGACCGACATCCACTCGACCAGGCCGGCGTTCAGCAGCCCACCGACCGCCATCATCATCAGGCTCACGGTGCAGTTTCCGCCGATGAAGTCACGCACCTGGCCGTTCAGTGCCCGATCGATGACCTCGTGGTTGACCGGGTCGAGCACGATGACCGCGTCGTCGCTCATGCGCAGTGCCGACGCCGCGTCGATCCAGTAGCCGTCCCAGCCGGTGGCCCGCAGCGGGCCATGCACGGCCTTGGTGTAGTCGCCGCCCTGGCAGGAAATGACCACGTCCATCTCGGCCAGCGCCGCGAGGTCGTGTGCGTCCTGCAGGACCGCCCCGGCCCCGGCCTCGGCGGGGGCCGGCAGGCCGGTCTGGGAGGTGGTGAAAAAGGTCGGGGTGATGGTCGCGAAGTCGTTTTCAGCACGCATGCGCTCGAGGAGCACGGAACCCACCATGCCACGCCATCCCACCAATCCAGTTTTCATGAGTCTCCCATCCAGAGTGAAGCCGCAGCGCTGTGCGGCGGTTACGCGAGGGCTGCGATCACAGCCTCTCCCATTGCCTGTGTTCCAACAGCGTCAGCGCCGCGTGCGATGTCCGCGGTGCGCAAGCCTTGGGCCAACACCGCGCCGACGGCCCGTTCGACGCGGTCGGCCTGGTCGGCCTCGCCAAGCGAGTACCGCAACGCCATTGCCAGCGACAGGATCGCCGCGAGCGGGTTCGCGATGTCCTGACCGGCGATGTCGGGCGCCGAGCCGTGGACAGGCTCGTACAAACCACGGCCGTCGCTGTTCAGCGAGGCCGAGGGCAACATACCGATGGACCCGGTGAGCATGGCAGCGCAGTCGGACAGGACGTCGCCAAACAGGTTGCCAGTGACCATCACGTCGAATTGACGCGGGTCGCGCACCAGTTGCATGGCTGCGTTGTCGACGTACATGTGCGACAGCTCGACGTCCGGGTAGTCCGCGCCCACCCGGGTCACGACCTCGCGCCACAGCTCGGACACTTCGAGCACGTTGGCCTTGTCGACCGAGCACAAGCGCTTGTCGCGTGCCATGGCGACGTCGAACGCCGAGCGCGCGATGCGTTCGATTTCCGTTTCGTTGTACACCATGGTGTTGAAGCCCGTGCGCACACCGTCGCGCACCTCGATGCCCCGCGGGTGACCGAAGTAGATGCCGCCGGTCAGTTCACGCACGATGAGAATGTCGAGCCCGGCCACCAGCTCGGGCCGCAGCGACGACGCGTCCGCGAGCTCCGGGTAGAGCATCGCCGGCCGCAGGTTGCTGAACATGTCGAGCGCGGAGCGCAGGCCGAGCAGTCCGCGCTCGGGGCGCAACGCACGCTCCAACCCGTCGTATTGCGGGCCACCGACTGCGCCCATCAACACCGCATCGGCGGCGCGGCAGGCCTCGAGGGTGTCGTCCGGCAACGGGGTGCCGGCGTGGTCGTAGCCGGCGCCACCGAACGCGTGCGATGCGGTCTCGAGTTGCAAGCCGAAACGCGCGTTGAGCGCGTCGACGACGCGCACGGTTTGCGTCATGATCTCGGGACCGATACCGTCCCCAGGCAAGACTGCGAGTTTCTTCATGGACTGCACCGGGCGTCGTAACAGAAAAGCCCACCATTGTACGCCAGTGCTGCGACGGTGCGCGAGCCTTGGTCTCGCGATGCCGTCGCCCGCTCCCGCGCAAACGCGACGGCGGGCTGGTGTCTGAGTCACCGCTCGGCGCTGCGGGTCACAGCGCCACGCCCCCGTTGTCACGGGTCGGCGCAGCCCAGGTCGGTTTCGTGGTGGCCCTGTCCGCACTCGTCGCCGCCGCGTTGTGGGCCTACGCTGCCCGCCAGCAACACATCGACCTCGAAGCGCTGGCCACGCTGCACGCCCGTGAGATCGACAGCCAACTGGTCCGCCTGGCCGAGCTACCGACGGTGCTCTCCGGCGACCCGAGGCTGGTGGGCACACTGGAGCAGCCGACGCCGCAGGCCACCGACCAGGCCAACACCCTGCTCAGCCGAGTCCAGCAGCAGACCGACATCGAACACGCGTTCCTGATGGACCGGAGCGGCCTCACGGTCGCCTCGAGCAACCACGCGACACCGCACAGCTTCATCGGGCGCAACTACGGGTTCAGGCCGTACTTTGCCGACGCGATGGCGGGCCGGCGCGGCACCCAGTACGCGGTTGGCGCCACCACCGGCGAGCCGGGCTACTTCGTCAGCCAGCCCGTGCTCGGCGGCAGCCGCGTGATCGGGGCACTGGTGTTCAAACTGTCGCTGTCACACCTTGCCGACATCTGGTCGGCGCGTGCCGAGGACACCGTGCTCGTCGACGATGCCGGCATCACCATCCTCGCGAGCGACCCCGCCCTGCTCTACCGCACCACACGATCGCTCTCCACCGACGCCGTGCGCACCCTGCAGCAGGTTCGACACTACCCGATCACAACGCAGGCCGAGCCCGACGTACACTGGCAGGCCGGCCGTGCGAACTGGCGCGGCAACCGGTATTTTGCCGCCAGCGCACAGTTGGAAACCGAGGACTGGCGGGTGGGCGTCCTGCAGGCTCAGCAGCACGTACTCGGCTCCGTCGTGCGCGATTTCATCAGCGTGATGGCGCTGCTCAGCCTGCTGTTGCTGCTCATGCGCGACTGGTGGCGCCAACGCAACCTGGCCAATGCCGAGCAGCACCATGCCCGCTACCTGACCCAACAGGTCGAGGCGCAATCCCGTGAGCTCGAGCGCGCGCAGCGCGCCCTGATCGAAAACTCCAACCTGGCCGCACTGGGCCGCATGTCGAGCGCGATCAACCACGAGGTCAATCAGCCGCTGGCGAGCCTGCGGTTGAACCTGGCAAGCCTGCACACCCTGCTCGACAAGCCGGGCGGCAACCACGACGAAATGGTGCGCACTGTGCGCGATTGCGAGCGCACGACGAAGCGCATCAGCCGAGTGGTGACGGCGCTGCGCACGCTGGCGCGGCCGGGTGACACCCGGTTCACCGAGATCGGCGTGACCGACCTGGTCGCTGACGTGGTGGACACGCTGCGCCGAGAGCAATCCCCCGTGGCCGATCTCGTCAGCACGCACGGCGACGTCGGGGTCCAGCGCGTCAACGGCAACCCGGTGCTGCTGCAACAAGCCCTGCTGAACCTGCTGCACAACGCCGAGACGGCTGTCGCCGACACCGCCGCCCCCTGCGTCACGCTGACTGCGACCGTGACCGACGGCTGGGTTGAACTGGCAGTGGAGGACAACGGGCCCGGCGTGGGCGCGGACCTCTCCGACGCGCTGTTCGAACCCTTCGTGCAAGGCCAGGACAACACCCGAGGGCTCGGACTCGGGCTGGCCCTGGCGCGCCAGATCGCTTTTCATCACCACGGCCGTCTGTCACACGAGCGCACCCCCGAGCACACCACCCGATTCGCCCTGCGGCTGCCGCTGGACGCCGCCGACACACCGTGAGCGACACACCCACCGCACGCCTGCTGCTGGTCGACGACGATCACGACGTGCTCGGCGCCTACGCCCGTTTCCTGCGGCTCAACGGCCAGAGTGTGACCGTCGCCGACCACCCCGCCCACGCGCTCTCGATTCTGGCCGACGTGGCGCCGGACCTTGTGATCACCGACCTGCGCATGCCGGGCATGGGTGGCCTCGCGTTCGCCGAGGCCGTGCGCATGCACCGCCCGCTGCTGCCGATCCTCTTCATCTCGGGTTACGCGAAACTCAGCGACGTGGTGGCGGCAATGCGCCTGGGGGCCATCGACTTTCTCGAGAAGCCCGTCGAGCCCGACACCCTGCTGGCGCACGTCTCACGCGTCGTCTCGATGTCGCAGCGCTCGGCGGCGTCTCAGCGCATCGCCTTCGAGCTCGACGACCTCGACGTGCCCTACAAGGCGCGGGTGCAGGCCTACGAGCGGTACCTCATCGAGCAGGCACTGATCGCCTGTGACGGTCAGGTCGGTGCCGTCCTGGCTCGCTTGCAAATCAACCGCCGCACATTGAACGACAAGATGTCCAAGCTCGGCCTCTCCCGCAAACAGCTCAAAGGCGGCGAGTGAATTTCGGCAAAAAATTGCCTATCCCTGCTCCACAGCTGAACGAGGCCCTTGCCAACCGATCAGTTTATCCACAATTATCAAATGGATAGATCAAATTGATCATCGGCGCGCAGTAGCAAAAAATAGCAGGCCCCATTTCACATACTGGAGCCTGCTCTCATGACGAGCCCCCTCTCCCGCACGCTCAAGTCGGTTGCCCTGGGCGCGGCGCTGGCCGCGTCCACCCTGGCACACGCCGACACGGACTACATCCTCAACACCGCCTCGACCGGTGGCACCTACCACCCCGTCGGCACCGCCATTGCCACGTTGAGCAAGGTGAAGCTGCTGCCCAAGCAGAAGTTCAGCCTCACGGCAGTGAACTCGGCTGGCTCCGGCGCCAACGTCCAGGCACTCGCCGCCGACACCGCACAGTTCGCGATCATTCAGGGCCTCTACGGCCACTACGCCGCCACCGGCACCGGCCCGGTCAGCGAGCCGCAGACCGGCATGCGCTCGGTCACGATGCTCTGGCAGAACGTCGAGCAGTTCGTCCTCGCCGCAGACAAGGCCGCCACTGGCACCGTCGACGACCTCATGGGCGTCAAGGGCAGCACCATGGCCTTTGGCAAGCAGAACTCCGGAACGATCGGATCGAACACCGTCCTCCTCGCCGGCCTCGGCCTCGACATCGAGGCAGACTACGAGCTCTACCACGCAGGCTACGGCCCGTCCGCGGATGCGCTGGCCAACGGCCAGGTGGTCGGTGCCGGGCTGCCTTCCGGCCCGCCAACCAGCGCCATCACCAAGTTGATGTCAACCAACGGCGACGGCTTCACCGTGCTGGACGTGACCGCTGAGCAAGCGGCGAAGATGGACGGCGGCCGCAACCTCTGGGTTCCCTACACCATCGAAGCAGGCACCTACCCGAACCAGGACGCGCCGATCCAGACCATCGCACAGCCGAACTTTCTGGCGGTGAACGCGAGCGTCGACGAAGAGCACGTGTACCTGCTGACCAAGTCGATCTACGAGAACCTGCCCTTCCTGCAGGCCATCCACCCGGCGACCAAAGCCATGGCTGTCGAGAAAGCGACGGCGGGCCTGCCGGTGGCACTGCACCCGGGCGCGGCACGCTACTACAGCGAAATGGGCATCGACCTGCCCGAGCGCCTGCTGGCCGACTGACCCGGTCACCCTCGCCCGCGCAGCCATTTCGCTGCGCGGGCACTCTGCTCCGTTGAACTCCACACGCGTGTCCGGACGCTGACATGGCAACCACGTCACCCAACGCAAACGACGAAACGCTGCCCGCGTTCTTCGATCCCAACGCCCTGCGAGACCGCAACCGGTTCAACACGCTGCTGTACCTCGGCGTGTGCGCCTTTGCGCTCTGGCACATCGCGACCAACCTGGTGATCACCGAGTCGGACCGCTGGCAAAACTGCATTCACTACGCCGGGTTTGCATTGCTCGCGACCCTGACGACCTTTACGGGTGGCAAGCCCTGGGCGGTCTGGCTGAACCGCGCGTTCGCGGTCGCGCTGGCGCTCGCCGCGCTCTGGGTCGCTGCCGCCGAAAACGGCATTTACGCAGCCACACTCGCGAAGACCGGCCAGAGCTGGCAGTTGTCGGTGCTGGACTGGACCGCGGGCCTGCTGGTGATCGTCGGCGCCATCGAGCTGTCGAGGCGGCTGACAGGGTGGATCATCCCCGCGCTGATCGTGCTCGCCATCGCGTACATCCTGTTTCTCGGCCAGTGGCTGCCCGGCGCGTTCCGCGCGGCGTCGCTGCCGCTCGACGATGTGCTGTTCCGGTCGTTGTACAACGACGAGGGCATGTTCGGCATCATCACCAGCATCTCGTCATCGAACATCACGCTGTTCATGATTTTCGGCGCTTTTCTGGTCGTCTCCGGGGCGTCTGACTTCGTCATTGAAATGTCGAAATCGGTCGCCAGCCGCTTCCGCGGCGGCGCGGCATTCGTGGCCGTGATTTCGTCGGCGCTGACCGGCACGATTTCCGGGTCGGCAATCGCCAACACCGCGTCAACCGGCGTGATCACCATCCCCTTGATGAAAGCCAACGGCTTTCGGCCACAATTCGCCGCAGGAGTCGAGGCGTCGGCCTCGACCGGTGGCCAGTTGATGCCGCCGATCATGGGCGCAGGCGCCTTTATCATGGCGAGCTACACCGGCATCCCCTATGCCGACATCGTACTGGTCTCGATCATTCCCGCGCTGCTGTACTTCCTGTCGGTGGCTTTCGTCGTCCGTATCGAAGCTATAAAATACAACATAGGCACCGAAAACGTCGAACCCGTGGATCGCCAGAAGATCGTCGCGGGCGTGCTGAATTTTCTCTTTCCGCTCGCGTTGATGACGACCTTGCTGGTCATGGGGCGAACGCCGAACTACGCGGCCTGCCTCGCGATCTTCAGCCTGATCGCAGTGAGCTGGCTCACACCGAACAAGATGACGCCAGAGAAAATCCTGCGCGCGCTGTCGCTCGGCATCAAGACGTCCGTCATGACCGCGATTCTGTTGGTCGCTGTCGGCCTGATCAACAACGCCGTGACAACCTCTGGCCTGGCGAACACCTTCGCCTTGATGATCACGCAGTGGTCACAAGGGTCGATGTTGCTCGCACTGGCGCTGGTGACGATCGCGTCGCTGGTGCTCGGCATGGGCCTGCCCGTGACCGCCGCCTACATCGTGCTATCGATCCTGTCAGCCCCGGCGCTGGCCGGGCTGCTCGCCGACGCCGTCATCCTCCAGCACCTGGTCGCCGGCGTGTCGGACCCGATGGCCCTGGCGACATTGAGCCTGTTGGACTCGCCCCACGTGGCCGGCCTCGCCGACGGGCTCACGCCCGAAGCGGCGGCCGCGCTGATGGCCGCCCTGCCCTTTGATATCGCCATCGCCCTTCGCCCGATGATCGTCGACCCGGCGCTGATGACCGGCTTCCTGCTCACCGCACACCTGATCGTGTTCTGGCTGAGCCAGGACAGCAACGTGACACCGCCGGTGTGCCTTGCGGCGTTCACTGCCGCCGGTATCGCGGGTTCACGGCCGATGGCCACGGGATTCGAGGCCTGGAAAGTGGCGAAGGGGCTCTATATCGTGCCGCTGCTGTTCGCGTACACACCGCTACTGACCGGCAGTGCGCTCGAGGTCACCCAGATCGCGGTCTTCTCGCTCTTCGGCATCTACGCCACCAACACGCTGCTGCAGATGTTCTCCGAAGGCCCGTTGACCCCGCTCGACTACCCATTGATGGCCCTCGGCGCGGTCGGCGCCTACTGGCCGCTGGAGACGCTCTACAACCTCACCGGCGCCGCTGTCATCGTCGGCGTGATGCTGCTCGCGCGACGCCGACAGCACCGCCTCGACAGCGCCTCGGCGACCTGACCCTCTCCGGTTCACGCGATCAGCACATAGGGTTCATCGGTTTCGATGCGCTGACCGGCGGGCCGGAACGCGAGCGCGTATGCCGGCCCGCTGAAGGCGACGATCCAGTCGAAACGCGCCGCGTTCACCTCCGCGTTGTTCCGTTCGACCGCGGTGTTGTACCGCAACGCCGCGATGTCCACCGCGGTGTTGGCGACCGTCAAGCAGGCGTGCAGATCGTCCAAACCGCCGGCACCGGCGTCGGTGTCCGGTGACCGGTGGTCGGCGATCAGCGCCATCACCGCCTCCAGGCGTGCCCCGAGGCGGTGTTCGGCGCCGACGATCCGCTGGAAGTCATCACCCTTGAGTGCCTCGCGCGCCGCGGACTGAGCCTCGGTTACGGCGTGAAAACCGAGCGATTGCTCGAGGCCGTCCCGGCGCACGATTCGGCGCACGCTGTCGAGCATGTCGTGACGGTTGTGCAAGGCGCGGGACAGCAGATCCCAACCGTCGGTCACCGCAGCGCGCAACAGCAGCCGTCGTGCCACGTAGCACCCGCCGTGCACCACGCAGGCGACGCAGAGGGCAGAGAAAGCCAGTACCGATCCGTCCATTGAGACTCCCGATGCGAACCGCGCACGCCGGTGCGGCCGCGGTTTCAGACGGAATCGACCGGCTCAGGAGAAAATAAAGTACTAAATTACTACCTTGGGGCGCGCGCGGGCCGTCCTCAGCGGCGTTGCTGCCGAGACCCTGCTCCCTTGCCCGGGCGTTTCCGCGACTTGACCGGCGCCGGTCCGCCGCCGGTCGCGCGGTGGGCAAACGGGTTGTCACCGCCCTGGAATTCGATCCGCAGCGGCGTGCCCTCGAGCATCAGGTGCTCGATGAAGAAATTGGCGAGGTATCGGCGGTAGGCGGCGGGCACCTGTGTGACCTGTTTGCCGTGGACGACGATCACCGGCGGGTTGCTGCCACCCTGGTGGGCATAGCGCAGCTTGATCCGCCGCCCGTGGACCAACGGCGGTTGGTGCTGGGTCACCGCGTGCTCGAGCAAGCGGGTCAACTGCGGCGTCGCGAGGTCGGTCGTCGCGGAGGCGTAGGCCCGGTCGATGGCGCGCAGCAATTGGCCCAGGCCCGTCCCCTTGCTCGCCGAGATGAAATGCGTCGTGGCAAAGCGGGCAAAGCCGAGCCGCCGAGCCAGTTCCGCCTTGAGGCCGTCCCGCGCGGCCTTGTCCAGGGTGTCGCTCTTGTTGACCCCGAGCACCATGGCGCGTCCGGCGTCGAACGCGTACCCGAGCACGTGCAGATCCTGCTCGGTGAGCCCCTCGGTGGCATCGATCAGGACGACGGCGACTTCGCAGGCATCAACCGATTGCAGGGTCTTGACCACGCTGAATTTCTCGACCACGTCGCGGACCTTGCCGCGGCGGCGCACACCCGCGGTGTCGATGAGATCGTAGCGACGGCCGCCCCGGTCAAACGGCACCGTGATGCTGTCGCGCGTGGTGCCGGCGATGTCGGAGGCCACCAGGCGTTCCTCGCCGATCAGTTGGTTGATCAAGGTGGATTTGCCCACATTGGGGCGCCCGATGATGGCGATGCGCGGCGGCCCGCGCCGCTTGGGCCGAGCCGCGGCCGCCTCTCGGGGCTCGCCCTCTGCCAACGGCGTGACGGCGAGCGCGTCGGCCACCGTCGCCAGCAAGTGACTCATGCCGCGGTTCTGCGCAGCCGCGATCGGCACCGGCTCGCCGAGCCCGAAGCTGTAGTAGTCCGCCACCGCCCGGTCTTCGCCGATGCCGTCGATCTTGTTGACCACCAACAGCGTCGGCGCCTTGCGGCCCCGCAACGCCCTCAGGATGTCGTCATCGTCGGCCGTTGGGCCACTGCGACCGTCCACCAGAAAGAGCACGAGATCAGCTTCGTCCACGGCTTGCCACGCCTGCCGACCGACGTCGCCACCCAGCGGGTTTTCCAGGTCCTGCAAACCACCGGTGTCGATCACGATGTAGGGGAAGCCGCCGACCACGCCGTCGCCGTAGCGGCGGTCGCGGGTCAGCCCGGGGATGTCAGCGACCAACGCGTCTCGCGAGCGCGTCAAGCGGTTGAACAGGGTCGATTTGCCCACGTTGGGGCGGCCGACCAGGGCAATGACAGGTGTGGCACCCACTGGAGTGGCACCCATTGGCGTGGTGTCCACTGGCGTGGCGGCGCCTGGTGGCGTGCCACCGGCCTGCTCGTCGGTCACCGTGCGCCGCCGACCACCGCCAGTCGCGCCAGGTCGCCGTTGCGGCTCTGCACCAGCACGTCCGTCCCGGCGGAGATGATCTGTGCCCGCACGGCTGTGTCACTGACCCGGTACCGGCCAACCAGTGCGCCGGTGCGCGGGCTCACGGCGTGAATGTAGCCATCGAAATCGCCGAGCAGGATGGCACCGCGGTGGTTGACCGGGTCGCTCAACTGCCGCCCGCGCAGCGCCTCGGTGGTCCACAGCCGCTCGCCGGTCGTCGCGTTGAGGCCAACCAGCGTGCTGTCGCGTTCGACCACAACCAGAGCGTCGTCATCCCCGGCCAGCCCGGCCACGGAATCGAGCACCTGGGACCATTTCTGTTCGCCCGTGCGCCCATCCAGCGCCGTGACATCACCGCGCCGAGAGCCGACCACCACCGCCCCCCCGACCACCACAGGCGGCGCGTCGACGTCGACGATGCGCTGCACTGCCGTGCGGCCGCGCGGTGTCGAAATGTAGCTCTCCCAGATCACCCGACCGTTGCGCTCCTCGAGCGCCACGAGCCGCCCGTCGTCGAGTGAAGCAAGGTACCCGCCCGGAACGTACACGTTGTAGCCCGCGCCGCGGACGGTCAGGCTCGGCGCCTGGTAGCGGTACTGCCAGAGCACACTGCCATCGACGACGTCGAGCGCGTACAGTTCGCCCGAGGTCGTGCTGATCAACACCTGCCCTGCGTCGACAAGCGGCGCCCGCAGCACCTCGCGGTCGAGCATGGCCTCCCAGCGCACGGTGCCGAATTCGCGGTCGAGCGCCAGCAGTGAGCCGTCGCGCGTGCTGACGTAGAGGCTCTGCGTGTCGACGCTGGTGCCGCTCGAAAGCGGGCGGTCGAGGTCTCGCTCCCAGAGCGTCTTGCCCTCGTTGAAACTGAACGATTTCAACGCACCCGACGCACTCGCCGCATAAACAACGCCATCCGCAAGCGCCGGCGCAAAGGACGCGCCGTCAAACCGCGCCTCACCCGGCAACCCGGCCTGCCAGACAAGATCGAAAGACACACTGGGCGCCGCGATCGGCTCGAGTTCGGTCGGCGGCACCGCGGGCTTCGACGCGCAGGCCGTCACACCGAGGGCAACACAGACCGACGCAGCGATGGCGCGCCAGGGTCTCACGGGTTGGCGCGCCCGGCGAGGTCGAGGATCTGCATGTCGAGCAGCGATTCGTCCGCCACGTCGGCACTCGATTCCCGCGCACGCTCGTAGGCCGCGCGGGCTTCAGCGGTTTTGTTCTGGGCGAGCAACACGTCACCACGCACCGTTTCGGTCAGCGCCTCGAACGACGCGGGCGCCTCGGCCGGCAGCGCGTCCAGCGCCGCCGCGTGGTCGCCCTGCTCCAACAGCACACGCGCCAGGCGAAGGGCGGCAACCGCCTTCAGGTCCGCGTCGTCTGCGTTGTCGACCGCGTAGCGCAAGGCCGTCGCCGCGCCGCCCAGGTCGCTCGCCTCGACCAGACGTTTCGCCTCGTGAAAGGCGCCGAGAGTCGCGTACGGTGTGCCAGCGTAGTCCGCTCTCAAGGTGTCGAAGTGGCCCGCCGCCGCCGCGTCGTTGCGCTCAACCGTTTCGATGAGTTCCGCGTACACGCGCGAGGCCAGCTGCGCCTGCTTGCCCTGCCAGGCCTGCCAACCACGCCAGCCGCCCACCACAGCCAACGCGACGACCACGGCGACGATGATCGACGTTCCGTTTTCGTCCCACCAGGCCTTGAGCGCCTCTACCTGTTGTTCGTCTGTTTCGTAGGCCACGCGCCTATTCTCCTGAAATCATGTGTGTCACCTGCTCGATCAGCTGGTCGACGGAGACGGTTTGCTGTTCGCCCACGCCGCGCAGCGGCTTGAGCGTGACGGTGCCGTCCGCCAGTTCCTGGTCGGCCAGGATCAGCGCGACCTCGGCGCCGCTCTTGTCAGCCCGTTTGAACTGGGCCTTGAAGCTGCCCCCCACCGCATTGTACTGCAAGCGCAAGCCTGGAACGCTGTCCAGCAGACGCTCTCCAAGCGCCAGCGCCCTGGATTCCGCCTGGCCTGCTGCCGCAACCACGAACACCTGCGGCGCCACGGTCGGGGCGGCGCCCCGCAACTCCGACACCAGCTCGAGCAGGCGTTCCATGCCGATCGCCCACCCCACGGCCGGACTCGACTTGCCACCGAGCAGGGTGACCAGCCCGTCGTAGCGCCCGCCACCACACACCGCCGCCTGTGCACCGAGTCGGTCGGTGGTCCACTCGAACACCGTGTGCGAGTAGTAGTCGAGGCCCCGAACCAGGCGCGGGTTCAGCGAAAACGCAATGCCGGCCTCGCTCAACGCCGACTGCACCGCCTCGAAGTGGGCCCGAGAGTCGTCACCGAAACACGCCTCCAAAGACGGCGCGCCGGCAATCAGCTCCTGCATATCCGGGTTCTTGCTGTCGAGGATGCGCAGCGGGTTCGAGGCCAGGCGGCGCTCGCTGTCGTCGTCGAGCGCAGCGCGGTGGGCGTCGAAATAGGCCACCAACTGGGCCCGAAACGCCTGCCGTTCTTCGAGCGTACCCAGGCTGTTGAGTTCCAGCGAGACGGCCGTGTCGATACCGAGCTCGCGCCAAAGCCGCGCGCTGAGGCAGATCAGCTCGGCTTCGATGAGCGCGCCAGCGGCGCCATAGACTTCCGCACCGATCTGGTGAAACTGCCGATAGCGGCCCTTCTGCGGCCGCTCGTAGCGGAACATCGGGCCGCTGTACCACACCCGTTGCACGCCTTGGCCGAGCAGACCGTGCTGAATCGCCGCCCTGACACAACCCGCAGTGTTCTCGGGGCGCAACGCGATCGATTCACCGTTGCGGTCGTCGAAGGCGTACATCTCCTTTTCGACGATGTCGGTTGCCTCACCGATGCCGCGCGCGAACAGCGCGGTCTTTTCGAGCGCCGGTGTGCGCATTTCGCCGTAGCCGTAGGCGTTCATCAGCGTGCGCACCGCGCGCTCAAGCCGCTGCCACTCGCTCGACTGGGACGGAAGTATGTCGTGCATACCGCGCAGGCTGTTTATGCTCATGTCTGCCGTGTGCCGTACGGGCGGCCTCGTTGAATCGGTGACGCGGTGCGTCAGCTCTCGTTTGCCAGGACCTTGGCCTGATAGGAGTTCGGGAAGCTCAGCTGCAGTTTCCGAACGTAGCTGTTGGCGACGTCCCGGTTGCCGAGCCGACGCGCAACCCGGGCACCCAGAGCGAGGCTCTCTGCACTGCTCGGCGCGTAGCGCTCGAGCGCCTGAAGGGAATCCATGGCGTCATCGGGGCGCCCCTCATCCGCCTGCAACTTGGCGAGGCTCAACTGCGCAGTGGCGAAACGCGGGCGAATCTCGAGCGCGCGCACGAGATTGCTCTCGGCGATACCGGTCTTGCCGGCCTGCAGCGCGCAGTTGGCCGCGTTTTCGAAGGCGAGCGCCGGGGTGCGGTAGAGCGGGTTCTCGGCAACGTCGAGGAACTGGAGGATGCCCTCTTCGTACTGCTTGCGCTCGCACAGGAAGACGCCGTACGCGTTGGCGTACTCCGGCTCGTCCGGGGCCAACTCCACAGCGCGGCGGAAATGCGCACCGGCCCGGGTCGGCTCGTCCAGGCGCTGGAACACCACGCCCTGCAGGTTGTTCGCCAGCGGGTTGCGCGGGTTCTGGACCAGGGCCTTCTCGACCTTCGCTTTCGCCTGCTGCAGGTCGCCCTGGTTCAGGTAGCCGAGCGCCAGCTCGGCGTTGAGCTGCGAGGCGCGCGCCATGTTGGCGTTCGCCGCTTCGCGGTTCGAGGCGCACCCTGCAAGGACCACGGTGGCTACAAGGCATGCGACACAGGCGCGGACAAGCTTGGTGATGATGGGGTTCACGGGCGCGACTCTCCAAATCGAGGTTCAGCAAATTTGGCCGCGCGCCGGCTCTTGTCCGTCACATCCCCAGCCAACTGCCCACAGGCAGCGTCAATGTCGTCACCGCGCGTGCGGCGCTTGATTGTGCGCACCCGTTGGCGGTTGAGGACATCCCAGAACCGATTGATTGCCGTCTCGGAGGAGACGGTGTAACCGGAGCCCGGAAAGGGGTTGAACGGAATCATGTTGACCTTGCACGGCACGGATTTGACAAGTTTAGCCAATGCACGGGCGTGTTCAGGCGAGTCGTTGACACCGGCGAGCATCACGTACTCGAACATGATGTGGGTTTTGTGGTCCCGCTCGACATAGCGACGGCAGGCCGCCATGAGATCCTTGATCGGGTATTTGCGGTTGATCGGCACGAGTTCGTCGCGCAACGCGTCGTCGGGCGCGTGCAACGACACCGCCAGCGAGCAGTCGACCGCCTCTCGCAGGCGGTCGATCGCCGGCACGATGCCCGAGGTGCTGACCGTGACCCGCCGCTTGGACAGGCCCCAGGCGTTGTCGTCGAGCATCAGGTTGAGCGCCGGGACCAACTGGCGAAAGTTCGCCAGCGGCTCCCCCATGCCCATCATCACGATGTTCGTGATCCGCCGAAAGCCCACCGCCCGGTAGGCGTCACTGCGCAGCAGCTCGGACGCGAGGTAGACCTGGGCGACGATCTCGGCTGTGCTCAGGTTGCGGTTGAAGCCCTGCCGCGCGGTGGCGCAGAAGGAACAATCCAACGCACAGCCGACCTGCGAGCTCACGCACAGGGTGCCGCGGTCCTCGGAGGGAATGAACACCGTCTCCACCGCGTTCGCGCTGTCGACCTTGAACAGCCACTTGCAGGTGCCATCCTGCGACACGTGTGCATGCTCGACCTCGGGCAGACGCACTTCGGCGTGTTCGCGCAACGCCGCCCGGAACGCCTTGCTCAGGTCGGTCATGTTGTCGAACTGGCGGACGTCCTGGTGGTACAGCCACTTCAACAATTGCCGAGCCCTGAACCGCTTCTCCCCCAACGACTCGACAAAGGCCACCATGCCGCCCTCGTCGAGGCCGAGCAGATTGGTGCGCCCGGTGATCACCGGCGCACCGGTGACGGTCACGCTGGGGGACAGGGCAGACATGGGTCCGTCAGCGGGTCCGCGGACAGACGCCGTCGTCGCCGAAGAAGAACGCGATCTCGACCGCGGCGGTTTCGGCGGCATCGGAGCCGTGGCAGGCGTTCTCGTCGATCGAGCTCGCGAAGTCGGCGCGGATGGTGCCCGAGGCCGCTTCGGCCGGGTTGGTGGCACCCATCACGTCACGGTGCGCGGCAATGGCGTTCTCGCCCTCGAGCACCTGCACGATCACGGGGCCGGATGTCATGAAGCTGACCAGGTCGTTGTAGAACGGCCGCTCCTTGTGGACCGCATAGAATTCGCCTGCCTGCTCAGCGCTCAGGTGCATCATGCGGGCAGCGACAATCTGCAAGCCGGCATCCTCAAAACGCTGGTAGATCTTGCCGATCACGTTCTTGGCGACGGCGTCGGGTTTGATGATGGAGAGGGTCCGCTCAACGGCCATGGTCTGGTGCCTCGTCAGGGGCGGCTGGCGTCACGCCAGCCACGGGTTAGGTAAACCCACAAGTGTACCGCAATGGCCCGTCCGCTGCGTGATTCAGTTGTCAGATTGACCAGCTGAGGCGCACGTCAGTCGAGGCGGCCAAGCGCGGCCCGCAAGGCATCGACCGCGTGCTGCGCGGCGTGCTGCCGGCTGGCCGGGAGCGCCAGCGCTCGCGAGACGGCGGCAACCGCAGGCGGCGAGACGGGCGGCAGCGCACCGTCAACCTGTTCGCACACCCACTCCGCTGCGGCGATCGTCGCCGGGTCACCGTACGCTCGAAACCGGGCGTGCAGCGCGCCGTCGCCACCCACACCGAGGTGCACCTCGACCAGGGCACCCGCGGCGCGCGCGCCGCTGGCACCCGTGGCGCCGCCCCCCGCCAACGCGCCAGTCAGCGCGAACCGCGGCGCGCGGAACCGCGACCGCACGGCCTCGGACAGGCGCTCAGCCACCGGGGGACAGCGCGCGCAACCGCTGCACCGCCTGTTCGATGTCGCGCGCGGCCAGGTCGACGTCAGCGTCGCTGTTGAAACGCCCGAAGCTGATACGCAGCGACCCCTGCGCCTGCTCGGGGGTGCACCCGATCGCCCGCAGCACGTGCGACGGGGTCAGGTCGGCGCTGGTGCAGGCGCTGCCGCTGGAAACGGCAACGTGCTCGAGTGCAAGCAACAGGCTCTCGCCCTCGACCCCGTCGATCGAGACGTTCAGGTTACCCGGCAGGCGTTCGGTCATCGCCCCGTTCAAGCGCACGCCAGGCAACCGCTGCAGGCGTGACCAGAGGGCATCCCTGAGCCCAGCCAGCCGTGCCGACTCGGTGGCGAGCGCGTCCGCTGCCACCGCACACGCGGTCCCGAGGCCGACAATCTGGTGCGTTGCCAGGGTGCCCGAGCGCAGCCCGCGTTCGTGGCCACCGCCGAGGATCTGCGGTTGCAGGCGCACCGGAGGCCGACCCCGCACACACAGCGCACCGACGCCTTTGGGGCCGTGAAACTTGTGCGCACAGACGCTCAGGAGGTCGACCTGCATGGCGTGCATGTCGACGGGGATCTTGCCGACGCTCTGGGCCGCGTCCACGTGCAAGAGCACGCCGCGCGCGCGCGTCACCGCGCCGATCGCGCCAATGTCCTGCACGGTCCCGATTTCGTTGTTGGCGTGCATCACGGAGACGAGCGCCGTGTCGGGGCGCATCGCTGCCGTGAGCGCGCCAAGATCGACACGGCCCGCCGCGTCGACGTCGAGCAGGTCGATGTGCCAGCCGGCCTTGGCAAGCCGCGCGAGCGGGTCGAGCACGGCCTTGTGTTCGGTCTTGACACTGACCATGTGAGCGGGGTTCGAAAGGCGACCCGCCACCCCGAGCAACGCGAGGTTGTTGGCCTCGGTGGCACCCGAACAGAAGACGACTTCCTCCGGGTACGCGCCCACCAGGGCGGCAACGGCATCGCGCGCGGCGTCGACCCGGTCGGCCGCCGCCAAGCCGTGGGCGTGGCTGAAAGAGGCCGGGTTGGCGAACACCCCGTCGACAGTCAGGCACGCGGCCATGGCATCGGCCACGCGCGGGTCAACCGGCGTGGTCGCAGCGTTATCGAGGTAGCACAGGCCGCTCAAGGGGCCGGGGTCGAGCCGGTCGCGCTGGGCAGCTTCATGTGCCGCAGCGGCTGCTCGGCGTTGCCGGGCTCGACCAGCAGATCGGCCAAGGTAACCCGGCTGAGAAAGTGCTCGATCTGCACGGTCAGCGCCTGCCACAGGTTGTGCGTCGGACAACGCTGTTCTCGCTGGCACGTCTTGTGGCTACCGCGGTGGGTCGCGTCGAGCAGTTCATCGACCGCGCTGAGGATCTCGGCCACCGAAATCGCATCGGTCTCGCGTGCGAGCCGGTATCCGCCGCCGGGCCCACGCACGCTCTCGACCAGGCCCGCACGCCGGAGGCGGCCGAACAGCTGTTCGAGGTAGGACAGGGAAATGTCCTGCCGACCGGCAATGTCGGCCAGCGCAACCGGCTGACTCGCCGGCTGCAGCGCCAGGTCGAACATGGCCGCGACCGCGTAGCGGCCTCGTGTCGTCAGTCGCATGGGTGTGCTCCCCGCCCGCGCTAGGCGTTGGCGGCCTTCGACGGCGGTTCGGGGGGTGCGTCAGACGCGATCGCGCCGTCGTTCGCCTCGTCCGGTGTCTGCGCTGTGGCTGTCTCGGCGAGCTCGTCGCACGGAAAGTCGATCTCCAGGGGTTTCAGCGTGTCGACCTGACGTCCCATGGCGCGCATCGCGTGACACATCTGATCCATGCGACCGTGCATGTCCCGCATGTGATCGAGCATGCCGTTGATGGTCTGGGCGACCGGGTCCGGCATGTCGGCGGTCTGACCGTAGGCGTCGAAACCGATCTGCCGCGCGAAATCGGCGCGTTCGGCGTCCAGACCGCGCTTGCGGGCCACCTCGCGCCCGGGGATACCGACGACCGTGGCACCAGGGCTTACCGGCTTGAGCACCACCGCGTTCGACCCGATGCGCGCGCCGTCCTCGACGGTGAACGGACCGAGGATTTTCGCGCCGGCACCCACGACCACGTCGTTGCCGAGGGTCGGGTGCCGTTTGCCCCCTTCGCCCTCGAAACTTGCCACCCCGCCAAGCGTGACACCGTGGTACAGCGTCACGTCGTCGCCGATCTGCGAGGTTTCGCCGATGACAACGCCAATGCCGTGGTCAATGAAAAAGCGGCGTCCGATCTCGGCACCGGGGTGAATCTCGATGGAGGTCAACCACCGCGCAACCGACGACAACCAGCGCGCGAGCCATTTGAACCCCCGCCCCCACAGCCAGTGGTTGACGCGGTGAAACAGGATGGCGTGGACACCTGGGTAACAGGTAACGATCTCGAACACGTTACGTGCCGCCGGATCACGGCCAAACACGCTGTTGACGTCTTCTTTGATCAATTGCCACATGGGTACCACCCCGCTTGTTGAGGCCGTTTTGCCGCGTGCGCAACGCACGCCGCTTTCGACCCACCAGTGTCCCGCACCGGCCGCGCGGGTGTCAACGCAGCGCCCCGACCCACGGCGGAACGGTATTCGCACACACAAACCGCATGCACCGCACGACCGACACCGATGTTTGCCGATACTGACTACCCGGACACGAATCGGGCCACCTTAGTTCACCAGGAGGCCGGCGAAAGCGCGGAGTGGCGCGTCTTCGAGCAGGCTCGGTGGCGTTGGTTGGAGACGCCTGACGGGGCGATCCACGCCGCCATCGACCGGCGTACGCCAGACACCCCGGCGCTCGGCTACATCCGGACCATGTTGTCGGGCCTCTGCCTCGCCGAACGACCCCTCCGGGTACTGGACCTCGGCTACGGCTGCGGCACGCTCGCCGGCGCACTGCGACAACACGTGCCCGACGCCTGTGTGACCTCGGTCGAACGGGAACACGCCGTGGTGCGGATCGCGCACCGGTGGTTTGGTGGCACGCACCCCGACCACGTCGTCATGGCGAGTGCGGAGCGGTATGTGCACCGGAGCCAAGCGCCATCCGACGCCGTGTTCTGCGATTTGCACAGCACCCGGGACGGGTCGGGGCCGGCAGCGGATCCAGCCTTTCACGGCGTGCTGGCCGAGCACCTGGGCGAGGACGGTGTCTGCGTCGTCAACCTGTTGCCGACGGACCAGCGTCACGCCATCGCGCTGGTTGGTGCTGTCCGCGCGGCCTTTGCCCACGTCTGGCTCGCGACGGTGCCGGGCTGTCAGAACCTTGTGGTGTTTGCGCGTCAACGCGCTTGCGCCGCCCCCGACCCGCGATCCCCGTTCGCCCGGTACTGGTGTGACGACTCGGTCACCGCCTGCCCGGTCAGGCGCGCTTCGCCCGCTCGACCGCAACCAACACGCCACGCAGGATCTGCAACTCCGACCGGCTGAGTGCCGAGCGGTTGAACAGCCGGCGCAGACGACGCATGAGCTGGCGGGGCTTCTCCGGGTCGTAATAGCCGATCTCGACCAACACCGACTCCAGGTGCCGGTAGAAGCGGTTCATGTCGTCCTGATCGGCCCGGGGATCTGCGTCGCTCGTCGGCGCTGTTGTGCCGCCGTGGCGTGCGCTGTGGCTGGCGATCTCGTAGGCGAGGATCTGCACGGCAGACGCCACGTTCAACGAGCTGTAGTCCGGGTTCGCCGGAATGTGCACACGCGCCGAACAGAGCATCAATTCGTCGTTGGTCAGGCCACTGCTCTCCCGACCGAACACCACGGCCACGGGGCCTGCCGCGGATTCGGCCGGGCGCTCGGCGATTTCGGCAGCGAGCGCCCAGGGCGTGTGGGTCGGCCACTCGATGCTGCGGGATCGCGCACTGGTGCCGAACACGGCACTGCAATCGGCAATCGCCTCGGCCAATGAATCGAACACCAGCGCACGCTGCAGAATGTCGTCGGCGCCTGAAGCCCGCACGGTCGCCTCTGCGCTCGGAAAGTGGCGTGGCGAGACCAGCACGAGCTCGCCGAAGCCCATCGTTTTCAGCGCGCGTGCTGCCGCCCCGATGTTGCCTGGGTGTGACGTCTCAACCAACACGAAACGCAGCCGATCCAACGCGCCGCCGGCCGGCACCGCCGACCCCGGTGTGGTCGCGCGCTCAGTCATTGTTCGCTACTCTATCCTGCTGTCGACGCTCTTTACCTGCTTCAGCCATGCACCCCATGCTCAATATCGCCGTGCGCGCTGCGCGCGCGGGCGGCAAGATTATCATGCGCAACTTTGACCGGCTCGACCGGGTGCGCGTCACCGAAAAAAGCGCCAAGGACTTCGTCAGCGACGTCGACCGGCAAGCGGAAGCGGAAATCGTCCACGTGCTCCACAAGGCCTACCCCGACCACGGTTTTCTGGCCGAGGAGAGCGGCGAGCTGGCTGGCAAGGCGGACGACGGCTACCGCTGGATCATCGACCCGCTCGACGGCACGACCAACTTTCTGCACGGCTTTCCGCAGTTCGCCGTGTCGATTGCCCTGGCCTACCGCAACCGCCTGGAACAGGCCGTGGTGTACAACCCCGTCTCGCAGGACATCTACACCGCCTCCCGCGGCGCTGGCGCCGAGCTCAACAACCGCCGCATCCGCGTCAGCAACTGTCGTTCGCTCAACACGGCGCTGCTCGGCACGGGTTTGCCCTTTCGCGAGGGCGACGATTTCGATGCCGAGTTCGCGGTGCTGCGCACCTTCGCCGAGAAGACCGTGGGTATCCGCCGGCCGGGCGCCGCCGCGCTCGACCTCGCGTCGGTGGCCGCCGGGCAGTTCGACGGCTTCTATGAAAGCCGTTTACAAGCGTGGGACATCGCCGCAGGCGCCCTGTTGGTGCGCGAAGCCGGCGGCCTGGTCACCGACCTCGCGGGTGGCGAGAACTGGCTGCAATCCGGTTCGATCGTGGCTGCCACGCCGAAACTGCTGCCCGAACTGCTGGCGACCTTGCTGCCGCACGCCGCTGTGATGACCGCAGGACACAAAACCGGAATCTGAGCCGGTCCATCGCCTTGCGCTGACGCGCCGGTGTGCTCAAGCGTGCACTGACACTGCCGCTAGTCCGATCACACCGATGAAGGTCACACCATGATGCGACGCCAATCCGGGTTCACGCTGATCGAGCTGATGATCGTCATTGCGATCATCGGCATCCTCGCGTCCATCGCCGTGCCAAGCTACCGCACCTACGTGCAACAGGCCACGGTCTCGACGGCCTTCGGGCTGATGCAATCGGCGAAGCTGCAGATCATGGAAAACCACGCGCTGGGCGGCGCCATGCCGTCGAACAGCGACCGCTTCTACGAGGACAACGACCCCGACGCCGAAATCGCCTACGTCCACTGGTACACGGCAGCGCCTTGGGGCTCACGCATCGTGGCGCACTTCGGGCCCGGTTCGCCGGGCCTCAACAACAAGCGGCTCTGGTTGGTCATGGACGAGTCGACACCAGGCATGCTCGGCTGGACCTGCATGAACTTCAACGGCGGTTCTGGCGGCCACGCGCTGCCCGAAGATGCGCTGCCGAGCGAGTGCCGATAAGGCCTGATCAGCGCAGCTGGCGGCCACGTTCCCACAGACCGTCCGCGTGCCCCGCCCGCGCCCGTACGGCGCCATCTGCCGACCCGCGGCCTGCGCCCCCCGATCCCGACTGCGCGCCGGCTGCCGCCGAGACCCGCCGGCCGCACTGCGCACGCGGGTGAGCTGAGCCGCAACGCCGCCCGCCTGCGCCCGCGGCCACGCCGCAGTGGCACGTGACGCACCTCACACTCCCCAAAACCCGGACGTCGACGTGTTTCGGTTACGACACACAAAACGAGAACTGCCGCACACCTTTTCCTCGAACGCGTTGGCAAAGTGGCTGGCACACACGCGCCAGTTCACAAAAACACAACACAGGACAGTGCCATGCGTCGCCACCAGACGGGTTTTACCTTGATCGAACTCCTCATCGTTTTTGCCATTGTCGGTATCCTCGCCGCCATCGCGGCGCCGCAGTACGGCAACTCGGTGCGCAAGTCGTTGGTGTCCAACGCCTTCACCGTGTTGCAGGAGACCAAGAACCGTGTGGCCGAGACTTACGCGGTCACCGGCTCACTGCCGGCAAACGACACGGAGTACGTTTTCGACGGCAACCGCGACGCCGAGATTGCCCGGGTTCACTTTGCCAACGAAGCGGGCCGCGAGCGCCTGGTTGCGACCTTCGGCCCGGCGACCGGCTCGCTGGACCAGACCGAGCTGTGGCTGGCGCTGGATCTGAGTGACGGGATGATGATGCGCTGGCACTGCCGAACGCCGAGCAGCGGTTCTGCTGCCGTGCCGGTGAGCGCACTGCCGGGTGAGTGCTCACCCGTGTGAATCGGGCGTCGGTCGACGCCCCGGGGAACGGTAGCTTGCGTTCGGCGTGCCCCGAATGGGCACACCGACACAGTCCCGGGCCGCAGCCCGCAGGACAGTCAGCCCTTGAGTCGGGCGACGAGTGTTTCGCCGAGTTTGGCCGGCGACGGTGAGACCGAGACACCCGCTGCTTCCAGCGCGTCGATCTTGTCTTCCGCGCCGCCCTTGCCACCGGAGATCACCGCACCTGCGTGCCCCATGGTGCGTCCGGGCGGGGCGGTGCGGCCGGCGATGAACCCGACGGTGGGTTTGCTGCGCCCCTTCTTGGCTTCGTCCGCCAGGAACTGCGCCGCGTCTTCCTCGGCGCTGCCACCGATCTCACCGATCATGATGATCGACTCGGTCGCCTCGTCCGCGAGAAACATCTCGAGCACGTCAATGAATTCGGTGCCCTTGACCGGGTCACCGCCGATGCCCACAGCCGTCGTCTGCCCGAGACCCGCCTGGCTGGTCTGGTAGACCGCCTCGTAGGTCAGGGTGCCGGAGCGCGAGACCACACCCACCGAACCCTTGCGGAAAATCGAGCCCGGCATGATGCCGATCTTGCAGGCTTCAGGGGTCAGGATGCCGGGGCAGTTCGGCCCGAGCAGCCTGGAGTTCGAACTGGCGAGGCGCGCGTTCACCTTGACCATGTCGAGCACCGGAATGCCCTCGGTGATACAGGTGATGAACGGCACCTCGGCGTCAATGGCTTCGATGATCGCTGCCGCTGCGCCCGCAGGCGGCACGTAAATGACCGAGGCGTTGGCGCCGGTGCGCTCGACACCCTCGGCAACCGAGGCAAACACGGGTAGCGTGGTTTCCGTGCCGTCGACGTTGCCGACCCAGTCGGTACCGCCTTTCTTCGGGTGGATGCCGCCGACCATCTGCGTGCCGTAGTAGGCAAGCGCCTGCTCGGTGTGAAAGGTGCCGGTGCCGCCGGTCAGTCCCTGAACCAGGATCTTGGTGTTGGCGTCTACGATGATCGACATCAGGCAGCTCCCTTGATGGCCGCGACAATTTTCTGTGCGGCGTCGTCGAGGTCATCTGCGGCCACCGCAGCCACATCGCTCTCGTTGATGATGGTCTTGCCGGCTTCCACGCGCGTGCCCTCGAGTCGGACGACCAGCGGCACTTCCAGGCCGACCTGCTTGACGGCCGCCACCACACCTTCAGCGATAACGTCGCAGCGCATGATGCCGCCGAAGATGTTGACCAGAATGCCCTGGACGTTGGGGTCGGACGTGATCAGCTTGAACGCCGCCGTCACCTTCTCGGTGGTCGCACCACCGCCCACGTCGAGAAAGTTGGCCGGCTCTGCGCCGTACAACTTGATGATGTCCATGGTCGCCATGGCAAGCCCGGCACCGTTGACCATGCAACCGATGTTGCCGTCGAGGGCGATGTAGGCCAGGTCGTGCTCGGCCGCTTCGACCTCCTTTGAATCCATTTCGGTTTCGTCGCGCAACTCGGCAATTTCCGGGTGCCGAAACAGCGCGTTGCCGTCGAACGAGACCTTCGCGTCGAGCACGCGCAGGCCACCGTCGCCGAGCACCACGAGCGGGTTGACCTCGAGCAGGCTCATGTCCGTCTCGGTGAAGGCGGTGTAGAGGCAGTTGAACAGGGCCGGTCCCTGCTCGGCCGCTGCGCCCTCGAGTTCAAACGCGGCGACGAGCTTCGCCGCGGTCGTCGCGTCCACGCCGGCCGCTGCGTCGACGTCGATCGTGTGGATTTTCTCGGGCGTGGCCTCGGCCACCGCTTCGATGTCCATGCCACCCTCGGTCGACGCAACAAACGCCACCTTGCCGGTTTCGCGGTTGACCAGAATCGAGCAGTAGAGCTCCCGTGCGATGTCCGCACCGGCCTCGAGGTACAGACGGTTCACCTGTTTGCCCGACGCACCGGTTTGTTTGGTCACGAGCGTGTTGCCGAACATCTCCTCGACGTGCGCACGCACCTCGTCGTCGGATTTGGCAAGCCGCACACCGCCCGCGGCGTCTGCCGAGAGCTCCTTGAATTTGCCTTTGCCGCGCCCACCTGCGTGGATCTGGCTCTTGACGACGCGTACAGGGCCGGGAACCGCTGCGAGCGCCGCGTCGACGTCCGATTTGTCAAGGATGGCCATGCCTTCGGCGACAGGTGCGCCGAACCCTTTCAGCACCGCCTTGGCCTGGTACTCGTGAATGTTCATGTGATCGAAGTTCCGCTTTCTGCGTGTATCGGGTAACGGACAAGCATAACGCAGTCCGCCATGTCACGCAGGGCGTATCGAATCTCTGCGCCAGAGCACGGTACTATGGCGCAAAGGCGCAGTTCACTGTGCAGCAAAATGCCCCACAGACACCGAAGCCGTGGCGTGCGACACTGAGCACCCGACCGACCGCGCCACGCCATGACCCACTCCCGCCCCGCGCGTGGCGAACGTGCCGCACTTGGCTTTGCCCTGGCCACCGTGTGCATTGATGCCATGGGCATCGGCTTGATTTTCCCCGTGATGCCCGCGCTGCTGCAGTCCCTGGGCCTCGACAGTGTGAGCGACGCGGCGCTCTGGGGCGGTGTCCTTGGCATGCTCTACGCCGCGATGCAGTTCCTCTGCGCCCCGCTGCTGGGAGCGTTGTCGGATCGGTTCGGGCGGCGCGTGGTTTTGCTCGTCGGCCTCGCGGCACTCACGGTTGACTACGTGATCCTGAGCCTCGCTGGCGGCCTCGTTGTGCTGCTGGCGGGGCGGGCGATCGCCGGCGCGGCCGGGGCCACGTACGCGACCGCGAGCGCCGTGATTGCCGACATCACCCCGGAATCCGGCCGCGCCGCACGCTTTGGCTTGATCGGCGCGATGTTCGGCATCGGCTTCGTGCTCGGGCCGGCGCTCGGCGGCCTGGTGGCCAGCTGGCACATCCGCGCACCGTTCATGCTCGCCGCGGTGCTCGCCGGCACGAACCTGCTGTTTGGCGCCCTCGCCTTTCCCGAAACCCTGCCGCAACATCGCCGTCGACCGATCGACTGGCGGGTCACAAACCCGTTTCGCGCCCTGGCGGCGGCGTTCACGCTACCCGGCATCGCTCCGCTGCTCATCGTGGTCGCCTTGTTCCACCTCGGCAACCACATCTACCCGACGTTGTGGGCCTACTGGAGCACGGCGCAGTTCGGCTGGTCACCCGGGCTGATCGGCGCGTCGCTCGCCGCCTACGGCATCCTGCTGGCACTGGTCCAAGGTGTGCTCGTCGGGCCCGCAGTGTCGCGCTTTGGCGAGTGGCGGATTGCCTTGTGGGGGTGTGTCGCCGGCAGCTTGGCGGCATTGGGTTTTGCGCTTGTCGCGGCCCCGTGGCTGGTGTTTGTGCTCATCTGTTTGGCCGCCCTGTCCGATCTGGCCCCGCCTGCGCTGACCGCAACGCTGTCAGGGCGTGTCGGTGCCGACGCGCAGGGCGAACTGCAAGGCATCCTCAGCGCCATCACGGCGCTGACGGCCGTGCTGACACCCCCGATCGCCACCGGTGCCTTCTACCTCGCAACCCGGCCGGGCGGCGGTCTGGACATGCCCGGTGCACCGTTTCTGATCACCGCCGGGCTGTTGGCGCTGGCCACCGGCCTGCTGCTGCGCATCGACCCCGCACAGCGCTGATCCACCCGGCCGCAGCAGGGCCTGTCGTTCCGAAGACCCCACCCCCGCCGGCGGGACGGACGCTCGATCGTCCCGTTCACGCACCGTACTCACCGCCGGTCGCCCGCTCGCGCGCTTCGTCGCGTCGCGCTCGCACGTCAACCCAGGCCGGCCGACGATAGCCTTCGAGCGGGTGCGGAACACCCCCGCACCCAGACCACCCTGAGACAGGAGCCACGACAGCATGAACACACACCGCCCTCACCGCGCGTTGCGCGCGGCCCTTCTCGCCGCCGTTTGCACGGGCACCGCCACCGCCGCCGACCTCACAATCACGCTCGATCCCGTCGCTGACAACGACGGCATGGTGATGCTGGCGTTATACAGCAGTGCATCGAGCTTCCGCGAGACCGTGCACGCCGCACAGCAGGCACCGGCCGTCGCTGGCACCATGCAGTTCACCTTCAGCAACCTCGCACCGGGCGACTACGCGGTGATGGTGATGCACGACCGGAACGGCAACGGTGAACTCGACACGAACCTGCTCGGCCTGCCGCGAGAGCCCTGGGGGGCATCACTGCAGGGCAAGCGGGTCTTCGGCCCGCCGGGGTGGGAGGACGCCCGGTTCACGGTGCCGACCGATGGCTACGCCCTGTCCATCACGATGCGTTGAGGGCCTGACATGTCAACCGCCCAACCCCAGCTCAATCGCCGCGCGTTTTGCCAATCGGCGGTCGCAGGCGGTTTCGCCTACGCGTTCGGTTGTTCACCACGGGCCGGCGCCGTGGACCGTGTCCCTGATGCGCAGCAGGCCTTCGCGAGTAGTTTTCGCGACGTGCCCGACACCTACGGGCCGACGCGCGTGCGGTTCAACGCACCGTTACCGGCCGGATTGCGCGGCACCTTGTACCGCAACGGCCCCGCGCGCATGCAACGCGGAGATACCCGCTACAACCACTGGTTTGACGGCGACGGTATGGTGCATGCCTTCGCCCTGGACGGCGACCACCTCACGCACCGAGCGCGCATGGTGGACACGGCCCGCTCGGCCATAGAGGCGCAGGCCGGCAGGTTTCTCTGGAGCGGTTTCGGCACCGGTTTTGACGACGGTCGTACCGTTGCGCACCCGGACGACGTGAACGTCGCGAACATCAACGTGCTGCCCGTCGGCGACGATATCCTCGCGTTGTGGGAGGCCGGATCACCATACCGCCTGCACGCGGAGACCCTGGAAACGCTCGAACGCCACGTGTTCTCGACAGACACCGATGGCTTGCCGTTTTCTGCCCATCCGCGCGTTGACCCAACGGGCCGCATCTGGAATTTCGGTTACCTCAGTGGCAGCGGCAAGTTGGTGCTCTACGACCTGAACGCCGATGGCTCGATGCACCGGGTCACCCTGATCGACGCGCCGAACGCCGACATGGTGCACGATTTCGCCATCACCGAAGAGCACCTCGTCTTTGTGCTTCAACCCATTCGATTCGACCGCCAGGGCGATCCCGCAAGCCCGTTTCTGGACAGGCTCCGGTGGGACAGCGACGGCGCTGTGCACGTGTTGTTGGTGGACAAGGACACACTGTCGGTCAGCCACCGCTTCGAACTGCCCGCGTTCTTTGCCTTCCACCTCGGCAACGCCTGGCGTGATGGCGGCAGCCTGCGCGTGGAAGTGGCAACAGCGCCCGACTTTCACTCGCTCATGGCCGACATCGAGGCCGCGACACGCGGTCAGCGTCTGCCGGCGACCGTTGGCCGCGCACAAGCCGCCGAGATCCGCCTGAATTTGCTGACCGGCACCGCAGAGATTGACACTCTGCCCACCTCGGGCATCGATTTTCCTCGATTCGACCAGCGATTCACCGGCCGCCGCACCAATGCGCTGGTGATGATGGGGCGCGCGGCATCCCTGCCACCTGCGGCCTTCGGCTTCAACACGGTCACCGTGTTCGACCGCGCACGTGGGACAGAGGCGCTGTACGACTACGGCAGCAACACCCTGGCCGAGGAACATCTGTTCGTGCCTGCGCCGCACGGCACGGCCGGTGTCGGGTGGGTGATTGGCACCCACTACAATTGGAAAACGCGCCGAACGGGTATCTCGGTGTTCAACGCGGCACACGTCGAAGACGGCCCTGTCGCCGAGGCGACGCTGACATACGGCCTGCCGATGGGTTTGCACGGCCAGTTTGTCTCCCGTTGAATCGAATTCGGCTGTTTGCCACTGACCCAGGTTCGATATCATGACAAGCTTGTATACCGCCCGTGTACTGCTGCAGACCTCGGCGTTCTGCACCGTCATTGCGGTCGTGCTGTGGCTGTGCGTGCCTGCCATCGGCCAACATGGCCTCTGGGCGTCTTTCGTGCACTCACAGGCCATCGGATTGTGCATCGCGACACTTGTCACCGTTTCGATGGGATGGCTTGTGCGGCGCAACCGTGACACCTTGGCCTACCGCGGCGTCGCACTGGCGCTCGCCACCGGGCTGGGGCTGGTCTGCGGGCTGACGCTGTCCGCCTGGGTGCTGGACATCCCCTCGACAGCGGGCAGCCACGCCTTCGAAGACAGCACACTCGCCGTCACGGTCGTCACAGCGATTGTCGCCAGCACGGGATTGAACTGGTACTTCAGCAGCGAACACAAGATGGTGTCGCTGAAGCTCGAAGCCTCCGAACACGCGCGGCAGGCCGAACGGGCCAAGACCGCCCTGCTGCAAGCGCAACTTGAGCCGCACATGCTGTTCAACACGCTCGCCAACCTGCGGGCGCTGATCCGAAGCGACACCGACCGCGCGCTGGCCATGCTGGACCACCTCGACGGTTTCCTGCGCGCCTCGCTGACGTCATCCCAGCAACCCTTCCACACGCTGGCATCGGAGCTCGCCTTGATCGAAGACTACCTCGCCCTGGTACAGGTGCGTTTCGGCGACCGCCTGGCCGTGACCAAGTCGATACCGCCAGAGGCACTGTCGCTCGAGGTGCCCTCGCTGTTGTTGCAACCGCTGGTCGAGAACGCAGTGAAACACGGTGTCGAGCCGGCGCTGGACGGCGGCACCGTGTCGTTGATCGCCACGGTCACGGCGACCGAGCTGCAGCTTTGCGTGGCGAACACCGGTGCACCCTACGCGCCAGGCCCCGGCGCCCACCACGGCGGCGGATTCGGGCTCGCCCATGTCGAGGAACGCCTCGCCGCGCTCTACGCAGGGCGTGCTGTAGTCGAGATCGACACCCGTCCCGAAGACGGCGCAGCGCGCACTCGGGTGACGCTCACGTTGCCGAGGCCTGACACGGCACAACCGTCATGAGCCCGTACACCGCCATCATTGCCGACGATGAGCCACTGCTGCTCGACGCGCTGCGCGTCGAGCTGGCCACGGCCTGGCCCGCGCTGCAGGTCGTCGCGGCCGAGTCCAGTGGCGAGGCCGCGCGCAACGCGATCTTCCGCCACAAACCCACCGTCGCCTTTCTCGATATCAACATGCCCGGGGCCAGCGGCATCGAGATCGCCCAGTCGATCGTCGAAGACTGGCCGGACAGAGACAGCACCCCGGCGCCGCTCGTGGTGTTCACGACCGCGTTCGACCAGTACGCGGTGGCGGCCTTTGAAGCGGCAGCGTGTGACTACCTGCTCAAGCCGGTGACGGCAGCCCGACTGACGGAAACCGTACGCCGTCTGCGTGAACGGGTGCGGATCACCTCACGCGACGACACCGCCCTGACCACGCAGTTGCAGCAGTTGCTTCACGCCGTCCCACGCGCCGACACCCCGCAGCAGACCCGGTTGCAGATCATTCGTGCGAGCTCGGGCAGCACGGTCCGGGTCATCCCGGTCGAGGACGTCATCCTGTTCGAATCCGCGGACAAGTACGTCACAGTCCACACCGCGGACGGTGAGGCGTTGATACGTGAGCCGTTGAAGTCGCTGTTACCGCAACTCGACCCGGACCGTTTTCAACAGATACACCGCAGTGCCATCGTCAACCTGCTGGCCATCCGGTCCGCCACCCGGGATGACTCGGGCAAGGTCACGCTGCAACTCGATGGCTGTGACAAACAACCGAGCGTCAGCCGGGTGTACCGCCACCTGTTTCAGGCCATGTAGCAGGTGGCGCTGCCACGCGGTGCGACCCGTCCGTGCCGAACGCAACACCCGCCAACACTGGCGCCGACTGCATGCAACCCGTACGGTGGTTGGGACGCACCCACGCACGGACGGCACGGCAATGACTGCACTTCTCTTGATTCGCACGGCAACGCTCGCGTTGCTGAGCCTGACGCTCGCTCCCCTCATGGCACAAAACCGCATAGACACCCAACGGCCCGATGCCCCTGCCCTGGCCGCGTACGGTGACCACGCCATCGGCGTGCGAACCCTCGAGGTGGTCAACTCCAATCAGCTCGATATCCTCGCGCTGAGCAACGACGCACCGAGACCGGACCCACTGCCGCGCTACGACCGACCGCTGACACTCGAGGTCTGGTACCCCGCGGTGCCCGGCAGTGACGGCGACACTGTGCTGAACGTGTTTCTGCGCGACGCCACGACCGAAGTCGAGCTGCACGGACGGGCGATCCGGAACGCCGAGGTGCACGCCGACGGCGACGCGTTTCCGCTCGTCATCGTGTCGCACGGATACCCGGGCAACCGCTTCCTGCTCTCGCACCTGGCAGAGAACATGGCGTCAAAGGGCTACGTGGTGGTGTCGATTGATCACACCGACTCGACCTACCGCACCCAGGCGGCATTCGGGTCCACACTGGTGAACCGGTCGCTGGATCAGCTTTTCGTGTTGAACGAGATGGCACGCCTCAACGCGACCGCTTCGCACGTCCTCGCCGGCCGTGTGGACACGGAAAACACCGCCGTTATCGGCTACTCCATGGGCGGCTACGGCGCAGTGATCACGGCCGGTGGCGGCGTCACGCAAACCGCCATCGACTACCCTTGGGCCGCCCCACACGGGACCCTGGCAGCCCACAGGGCCGGGAGCGAGGCACACGATGCGCTGTTCGATTCACGTATCAAGACCGCGGTCGCCTTTGCGCCGTGGGGCATGAACACGGGGTTCTGGGACGCCACCGGCCTCGCGGGCATCCGCATACCGATGCTGTTCGTGGCCGGTTCTCAGGATGACGTGTCTGGCTACGAGAACGGTGTACGCGCCCTGTGGGAAGGCGCGACAGCCGTCGAACGCGCGCTGTTGACGTTCGACAACGCCAATCACAACGCCGGCGCACCGATGCCGGCTCCTGCGGAGAGCTTCTACGTCAACGAGCGCCTCGGCTTCAACGTGTCCGAGCACTACAGCGACGCCGTGTGGGACTCCGTCCGCATGAACAACGTGTCACAGCACTTTGTCACCGCCTGGCTCAGCAAATACCTCAAGGGCGACACCGAGGCCGATGCCTACCTCGACCTGGTACCGAACGCCAACGACGGTGTGTACGACGAGTCCGAGGGGGCCTTTACCGACAAACACACCCATTGGCCGGGTTTCCCCAGCCGAAGCGCAAAAGGCATGCGATTCGAGTGGCGTCGCCAGGGTCAGTGACAGCCGGCAATCACGCGACACAGCGTTTCAGGGCCACGGGGCGCACGCCTTGCGCAACGCAACCGACGGTGACTTCGGCACGCTCGTCTGATAACCGCAGCTGCGCTACCGCTGCGGGGTCCACCGGTGTGCCAACGCGCGGAGTGATCGACACGTTCACAGAGCCGAGAGCGGGGCGCGCTCGTGCACGCCCCGGGTTCGTCACTGAATTTGAGAAAGGTAACCGGCGAGGCGATCCTGATTCATCGCCATGGTGCTTGTCAGCGTGCTCGCGGCGGCTTCTGCGTCTGCCTTGTTGACAGCACTGCCCACTTGAATAACGCCAACCATCGCCATCACGAGATGGGGTGTGCACTGATAGACGTACACGCCTTCCTTGTCGAGGGTGATGGTCACTTCCTCGCCCATCGCTCCGTTCCACGCCGTGGCGCCGTCCGGCACGACCACAGAGGCCGTGTTGTGCCCTGCGTCAGTGGCGACAAAGGTCACGGTGTCACCCGGTTCTGCTCGGATGAAACCAGGCTCGAACACCATCAAGCCATCGGCCCCGTTGTTCAACATTTTCACGGTGTGATCAGCGGCGATCGCCACGTTCGAGATCGCAGCAAATGCAAGCGCAGACAAGAGTTGTTTTGCAGTATTTTTCATAATAATCGCTTCAATGTGACAAAAAAATGCCAGCAGGCTACAGAGCTGTCAGCTCCCAGCCCACCAACGGAAAACGGTTGGTTGCTCGGCTGCTCAAGCGCGCGCGCATCTCGCTCCGCTGAGAGCGACCAGAACGCCTGGAGGTTCCGTGATTTTACCAAGCTCGGAGAGGCCGTTGTTTGTCTGTGGTGGCCGGTCCACTGTCGGCAGACGCCAACCTGACGTGCGCATTGACAGCTCGAGGACGGGACACCGTCCTGCGCGGAAGGTGCACATTTCGTTTTCGCGTCGGCGCGTCCCGAGCGACATTCACATCCACGAGATCCCGGCGCGGGAGTCCGGTGCCAACAGCACCTCGCGCAGTGGCAGGTCATCTGAAGGGCAGCAAGACATCGGGCTGGCAACCTACCCCTGTCCGCCCACCGGATACGGCGCACCGAACCGGAATCGAGAGCGCGACGCGGCCTGTGTCGGCGCCACCCACAGCGATCGCAAACAACAACGCAGGTTGACGTTGCACTGCCTGGTCGACCTGTGAGCGTCACGTCCGCAAGGCTCACGCACCCGATTTCAGAAACACGCGTGTTGGCCAGTGACTGCCGACAACCGGCTCACTTGTGTCAGGTTCGTGCAGGCTTGCGACTGACACAGCCGGTTCGCCGTCACGTGCACGTCCGCCACGCGCCATTGCGATAAAGCAAACGGGTGTCGAGCTGTATCCTGCTGAAAAAGGGTGACAAGGCCGAAGTCGCCCGATCACAAGGCCAACAGCAAAACCCCGTTAGACCGGCAATCGCTGACGACCTTGGCTTCGACCACGCTCGGCCACGCAACCTGTGGCATCAACCACCCTCGACACGTTCACAACGGCGCGGGCCTGCATCAAGGCCGCGAGCAAAACAGGTTGTGCAGCACGCCGATCATGCGATGGACACGCTCGTCGGAGATCGAGTAGTACACCGTTTTGCCATCACGACGCGTAACGACAAGGTTTTCCTGGCGAAGCCGTGCAAGTTGTTGTGACACGGCGGATTGCCTGGCCGAGGTCAATGCCTCGAGTTCGCTGACCGAGCACTCGCCTTGGTGGAGTCGGCACAAGATCAGCAGCCGGCCCTCGTGTGCAAGTGCTTTGATGAACTCGGTCGCGTTGCGCACATCCTGGCCCACTGCTTCAAGGGCCTCAACGCTGTCAAAATCGAACAAAGGCTCGCTGGCCATGGGGGAATCCCTGAAATAGAGTGGCGGCACAACCGATGTCGCGTGCGAGCACTCCCCACGCTGGTCCAACTGCGCCTCTTGCAATGACAAGCACCCGTCTGAGCACAGGTTGCCTGTGCATTTACACACATTATGCCGTCGGCACACGATATTGAAACCAGACAAGCAGGCCGGTACCACTCCGTGCATCCCGAGGGCAGTGGTGCATGCGACAAGATCACTCAGCCATGGCAACGGTGTTTATTCGTGCAGGGGCCCGTGTGGTCTCTACTCGGATTCAGGCAAACGTCGTAACGTCGCCCAAGAAGCGGACAAACACCAGACTGACATGGCCGCGCTCGTCCAGCCGACACTGCCTTGGACATGCCCTGCACAATGCAACGTGTGTTTTGATGATTCGGTTTTGTCTGGCGTGCCGCTGATCACGCGTGGCTCGAATCAAGCCAAGAACGTGTCCTCGAAAAAATCGATCAACCGGTCCGCACAACGGGCGGGGGCCTCCTCGGCGATGAAGTGGCCACAGTCGATCGCTTCGACCCGCACGTCGTCCGCCCAACGCCGCCAGATCGGTTCTGGCGAGCTCGTTGTGTATCGCGTTCCGTAAGGCACATACACCGGGCACCGCAACCGCCGCCCCGCGTTGCGGTCGGCGAGATCGTGCGCGACATCCACCGTTGCGCCCGCGCGGTAGTCCTCGCTCATCGCCTGCAACACGCTGAGGCGGCGAAAACACCGCCGGTACTCGGCCACAGCGCGCGGGTCGAGCGCGCCAGTCGAGCCGGCCCAGGTCGAGAGCAGCTGATCGAGAAAGACGTCCGGGTTGCCGGCGATCAGCGTTTCAGGGAAGGGTGCGGGTTGCGCCAACAAGGGCCAGTGGAAGGCGTCCAACGCGAAGGCCTTGTCCGCGGCCTCCCAGATATCGAGCGTCGGCACGGTGTCGAGGCTGGCCAGCCGCCGAACCCGGTCCGGGTGGTCGAGCGCCATTCGATAGCCGACGCGCGCACCCCGATCGTGCGCCGCCACGTGGAACGCAGCATGGCCCAAGGAGGCCATGAGCTCGACCAGCGTTGCCGCCGTCGTGCGTTTGGCCTGGTTGCGATGGGCGGAGTCGACCGGCGGGCCCGCGCTGTCCCCGTAGCCAGGCAAGTCGGGGATCACGAGGGTGAACCGGGTTGCCAGGCGCGGCGCCACCGCGTGCCACGCCACGTGCGTCTGCGGGTAGCCGTGCAACAGCAGCAGGGGTGGCCCCGCTCCGCCACACCGCACGTGCAACTCCGACTCACCCTGCGCGACGCGGTGGGTCTCGAATCCGGGAAAGAGGTCGGTGTCGGTCATCGGTGTCTCGGTGTGCGCGTCGCGTCCCTGCTCGGCACTTTATCGCCTTGACAGGCACTCTGGCACATGTCATTAATATGTTAACGATTTAGATGTGATTGAATCATGCTGAGCTTCCACGCTTCCCTGCCGATGCTGCTGAACACCGCGCTCGACGGTGTGATGCCGGTGTACCGCGAGCTCTTTGCCCGCTACGACCTGACCGAGACGCAGTGGCGGGTTCTGCGCGTGCTCTGGGAGACCGACGCGGTCTCGTCGGTCGAACTCGCCCGGCAGACCCTGATCCCCGCGCCCAGCCTGGTCGGCGTGCTCGACCGCCTGACGCGAAAAGGCCTGATAGCACGGCAGCGCTCCGAAACCGACCGACGGTTGGTCAACGTCACGGCAACCGAAGCAGGCAAACGCCTCGGCGACACCGTCATGCCGGAGGTCGAATGCATTCACCACTTCATTCAGAGCCAGGTCAGCGCGGCGCAGTGGCGCGACCTGCAGGCCACACTCGATACCCTGTCACACGCTACCCAAGCGGTCTCTCTCGCCGACGTGCTCGGCGAACCCGAGGCTGCACTGACTCAGGAGGCCGTCTAGATGGCAACCCGTGAAGCATCGTTGAACACCCCCAACCCCACGCCCTACCCGATCGGCAACGGTATACGCACCGGCGAACAATACAAAGCCGGCCTGAGAGACGACCGCGAAGTGTGGACCCAGGGCAAGCGCGTTGCAGATGTCACGACCGAACCCGGCATCGCGCGCGGCATCGACACCCTCGGCCGGTTCATGGACCGGCAGCACGACCCGAAGTGGCAGAACACCATCACCTACACGCACGACGACGGTGTCCGCAGTGCCATGGCGTTCAAGCCGAGCAAGACGCGCGAAGATGTCGTCGCGCGCGGCAAGGCCTACTACGAGTGGGCCAAGTGGTCCGCCGGCATGTTTGGCCGCACACCAGACTACAAGAACGCCTCCCTGATGGCGTTCGCCCACGCCACGGCGTTTCTGGCCCAGGGTACTGAGGGGCAGGCCGACTTTGCCGCGAACATGACGGGCTTTTACAACTACGTGCGCACCCACGACAAGGTGCTCACGCACACCCTGGTCAACCCCACGGTGAACCACAAGCTTGCAAGCGAGGGCAAGTTCAGCCAGGAAGTCGCACTGCACGTGGTGAAGGAGACCGACGCGGGCATCGTCGTCAGCGGGGCCCGGTTGTTGGCGACGCTCGGGCCGTCAGCCGACGAGATCGAGGTGTTCCCCTCGACCGTGCTGCGCGCGAGCGAAGACAACCTGCCATTCGCCTTCGCCTTCGCACTGCCGATTGCCACCCCCGGACTGAAGCTGATCTGCCGCGACACCTACGACCACGGCAAGTCGCGCTTCGACGCGCCCCTGGCCTCGCAATTCGAGGAGATGGACGCGGTCGTCATTTTCGACAACGTGTTGGTGCCCTGGGAGCGCATCTTCATGTACCGCCAACCCGAGCTCTGCAACCAGGCCTTCGGCGCAACCAACGCGGTTGTTCACATGGCGCATCAGGTGGCGTGCGGCAAGCTGGCCAAGGCGGAATTCATCACGGGCCTGCTGTGTGCCATCGTCAAGGCCACCGGGCGGGACAAGGACCTCGCGCTCAAGGGCATGGTGTCGGAGGTGATGTTCATGACTGAAACCGTCCGCGCACTGCTCTACCAGGCCGAACACGAGGCGCACGAGGACCAGTACGGCAACGTGATTCCGCTGCGCCGCCCACTGGACACCTGCCGCAACCTATTCCCGAAGTTCTACCCGCGCATGATGGAGATTCTCCAGCAGCTCGGCAGCTCGTCGCTGATGGCCACCCCCTGCGAACTCGACTTCGACAACGGCATGACCGCCGACGTCGAAACCTATTTCCAGGTCGCGAACCTCGACGCACGCGAACGGGTCTCCCTGTACCGGCTTGCGCACGACGCCGCCGTGTCCGGGTTCGGCAGCCGGCAGACGCTCTACGAGCGCTTCTTCTTCGGACCGCCCCACCTGATGCACGCGGCTTACTTCGATCTGTATCCGCGAGAGGAGATGATTGCGCGGGTAGATGCCATGCTTGAGGGCACCAACTGACGGAGTCTCGAGATGGCCAACGACACTTCAGCGGACACCGGGCGCGCCTTGCGCGACGCGCTCTCCGCGTTTGCCACCGGCGTCACCATCATCACGGCGCGCGACGGTCAGGGCGAGCCCATCGGGATGACGGCAAGCAGCTTCAACTCGGTTTCGATGGAGCCCCCGCTGGTCCTCTGGAGTGTGACCAAGACAGCGTGGTCCGGCGACGCCTTTCGCGCCGCAGACCACTTTGCCGTGCACGTGCTCGCCAGCGATCAGAGTGGTTTGTCGAACACCTTCGCCCGTCCGGGCGAGGACAAATTCGGTCAGGTCAGGGTCACCGACAACGCGCACGGCGTGCCGGTGCTCGCCGACACGGCGGCGCGATTCGATTGCCGACAATGGGCAGTGTACGAAGGCGGCGACCACTGGATCATCGTCGGCGAGGTGTTGCACTTCGAGCGGCAGAAACGAGAGGGTCTGGTGTTTTGCAACGGTGGCTACGCGACCTCGACGCCAATCCGTCCGCCGCGCAGTCCCGACGTCGACGCCGTCAGCGACGCCGAGGGCGAAATCGACAGCCTGCTTTTCTACCAGATATCCCGCTCCTACCGCCAGATGGCGCGGCAGGTGCACGCCGCCGTGCTCGAGTGTGGCCTCACGCTGCCGGAGTGGCGGATCCTCGCCTCGCTCGAACAGGGCACGTGGCGCACCCTCGGTGACCTCTCCGGGCGCACCTTCGTCGAGCCACACGCCCTGCCGGACATGTTGGCCAGCCTTGCGGCTGACAACCTCTGTGCGCTCGACGGATCGGGCCGTACGCTGCGCGCGACCGGCACACCTCAAGGCGAGTCGCGCGTGGCGCACCTCGTCAGCATGAGTAAATCGCTCGAGAAAACGGCGCTCGAGGGCACGGACGAGCACGACCGCAGCACGTTGGACAGACTGCTTCGAAAAGTCGTCGTCAACACCGACCGCTGAGCTGAGCGACTGACGGTGGCCCCAACACGCCACGCATGCGTGGGGCGCCTGGCTGGCCACCCAGGCGCACTCGCGGCTCGCGTTATTGCAAGCTGCTTTCCAACTCCTTGAACAACGTACGAAAGGCCTTGCGCGCCGAGCCCGGGTGGCGCACCTTCTTGGCCGCTTTCAAATTCGTTTCAGCGGAACCGACAACGATCAACCCGACCATACCCATTTCGTAGTGCGGCACACAGATGTAGCCGTACACGCCCGGTTCCGTCAGCGTCACGGTGAATTCTGCATCCATTGGACTGTTCCAGGGTTCTGCACCTTGAGGCAACATACCCCGCTTCGACGCCGCATTGTGGCCTGCGTCGGACGGAATGAAGGTCACGGTGTCACCTGGCTCAACGAAGAGAATCCGGGGCTCGAAGACATTGGTGTGCTGCGCATCACCCGTGGCCGCATTGAGCATTTTGACCTTGTGGTCCGCTGCAGCAACAGGCAGGGCGATGAACAGACTGAACAAGAACAGGCTTGCACTAAATCGAGTACGCATGAACACTAATCTCCTGTTGAGGGCCCGTGGCGAGAGCGATTTCCACGCCATAGGTGTCTGCCAGTTCGGGTGTGGATAGCACCGCTTGTGGTGCGCCTGTTGCGCGGACGCGTCCATTGCCGAGCAGGATCAACTGGTCAGCAAAACGGGCAGCCAGGTTGAGATCGTGCAGGGCGACGATGCCGACCGCGTTGTAGGCCGCCACATGTGTCTTGATACGGTGCAGGACCGCAAGCTGGTGACGCAGGTCCAACGCAGAGGTTGGCTCGTCGAAGAGGTAAACGTCGGCCTGTCGCACAAGAGACTGTGCAATGGAAACCAACTGCGACTGCCCTCCGGACAATTCACCGATGTAGGAGTCTGCCAGGTGGCTTATACCGCAGGATTCGAGCACGGCAGCGACCCGCTTGATATCGCCATCGGAGACGGTCCAACCCGACAAATTCTTGCAAGCCATGAGCACCACATCAAACACACTCAGCGCCGCGTTGGACGCGAAGTACTGAGGCATGAAGCACACCGTTTGCAGGCGCGCCCGCAGGTGCAGAGCGGCGAGGTCTGCGTCGTCCAGCCTAACTGCTCCAGACCGGGCCTTGAGCAAGCCGGACACGCATTTAAACAGAGTCGATTTGCCTGAGGCGTTGGGACCAACCAGCGCGGTCAAACTGCGGCGCGGCATACCCCCCGCCGTCGCGTCGTGCAGCACGGTCGTCTTGCCGTAGGCGAAACTGACGGCGTCCAATACCAGCCCGCTCACTGCCAGTGTCTCTTGCGCTGGCTCAGAATCAGGCTGATGAAAAAGGGTATGCCGACCAACGATGTGATCATGCCGATCGGGTACACGATACCCGGCGTAATGGCTTTTGAGACGATCGACGTGCCCGACAGGATAAGCGCACCGGCCAGTGCCGACATCGGCAAAAAGCCACGTTGATCCTCGCCCACGACCAACCGTGCAATGTGGGGTCCAACCAAACCAACGAAGGCGATCGCGCCGACAAACGACACCGCGACTGCGGCGAGCAACGATACGCCGGCGAGCACGCCCAGGCGCAAGGCCACAACGTTCACTCCCAGACTCGCTGCTTTTTCTTCGCCCATGCGCAGCGCCGTCAACTGCCAGCCCATGCGGACGAAGTACGGCAACACGACGAGCAACACGAGCCCGCACAAGGCCACTTTTTCCCACGACGCTCTGGCCAGCGAGCCGAGCTGCCAGAAAATCAGCTGCGCGAGTTGCAGCTCTGACGCACCGTACTGCAAGAATGCCAGCAGGGCATTGAAAGTGAACAACATGGCGATGCCGACCAAGACCATGGTCTCGGGCGTCGCGCCGCGAATGCGCGTGAAGCCGAACAGCGCCAGTGAGGTCAGCATCGCCATGACGAACGCGTTGACTGTCACGATCAACCCCCCGATACCTGGCACGATCGACCAGCCCAAGACAATCGCGAGTGCAGCACCGAAGCTGGCCGCGGACGACAGGCCGAGGGTGAAGGGATCGGCGAGCGGGTTGTTCAGGATGGTTTGCATTTCGGCACCCGCGACTCCGAGCATGGCGCCAACGGCGATCGCCATGAGTGCCACCGGCAAGCGGAGATCCCAGATGATCACCTCTTCCTGCACACTGGCAACGGCCGGTTGGACGATCACCTGGAACGTGCGCCAGAAGCTGAGGTCTGCAGGGCCGGTCGTGATGTCGACAATCAGGCTGGCGAACAACGCGACAAGCGCGGCACACACCAACGCCACGCGCTTGAGTGTGCGCAACCTGTAGCCTGCCGCGGTTTCACGGCGGTGATGGCTGGCGTCAACGGCTTCGAGCATGCTGGGTCACCGTGCAGTGGCCCGATGCATCGGGCCACTGCACCGCGGGGCGATCAGTTGTCGGAGAGCCAGAATTGCCCGCTGTTCTCGAACGGCATGAAGCGGTTGTGCAGGTCATCGAATGTCGCCTGCGGGTCGAGGTCTTCGAAATCCTCGGGGTGCAACCACTTGGCGAGCTGCTGAATTGCCACAAAGTGGTAGGGGCTGTTGTAGAACTGGTGGTAAATGGAGTGCAACCTGCCCTCCTTCACGGCACGCAGTTCCTTGAAGCCGGCACGGTCAGCGAGCGCCTGCATGCGCGCAGCGTTCTCTTCAGGGTTGCCCTCGTAGCCGAGCAACGTCGAGGTGACCTCGGGCCGCGCCTCCACCCAATTGGCACCGGTGCCAACGATCACATCCGGATCGGCCGCGACGATCCCCTCGAGGTTCAGGGTCACGGAGTAGGCGTTGGCCAGGGTCGAGCCGTAGTTCAGTCCGCCGGCCAGTTCGACAAAGCGGCCGTAGTTGTAAGGTCCGAAGGACCAGCAGCAGAAGTCAGCCTGCCAGCCGGCGGCGTTTTCGATCACGACGAGCGGCTTGTCCTCGGCCGGGATGGTATCGATGACGTTCGACACCTTGCGCATCTGCGAGATGTAGAAATCGATGAAGGTCGCGGCGTTCTTCTCTTCGCCGAACAGGCGGCCGAGCAACAGCATGGACGGCACGGCGTTTTCGGTCGGGTTACGGCGAAAATCGATGAACACGACCGGCACGCCCGCCTTGTCGAGCTTCTCAATGAGGCCGGTTTCCTCGGCCTTGAACAGGTTGCCCAGGTCCAGGATCAGGAGGTCAGCCTCGTTTTCCAGCACCGCCTCGATGCTGAAATCGCCAGCGTAGGGGTTGCCAAAGTTGACCATACGACCCGCGTCTTCCGGATAGGCCCCCTCGAACTTGCGAAACGCATCCGGATCGTAGAGGACGAGATCGTCCTTCCAGCCGATCAGCTTCTCGAACGGGTTGCCGTCGACGATCGGCGCGATGCCGTACATCATCCGGCCCTCACCGAGGATGATCCGGCTGGGCATCTCGGGCAGCGTCACTTCGCGCCCCGCGATGTCCGTCACTGTCATGGGGGCCGCGTGAGCGACGCCGAAGATCGACGCTGAGGCCAGGGCCACCACGCCGAGTGCGCAGCCGCGCAGCGATTGGAAAATGTGCATGTGTCGGTCCATTCAAATTTGAGACGGGGAGATGTTATCAGTTTCACCTAGTAAATGCGAATTGTTAGCATTTACATTACAACGTTGCACTCATGCCGATTCCCCGTCGTCTGCAAGGGCCGTTCAGGTCGTGTGCCTGGCTTACAATGGCTGGCGAACCGTGACCGAGGCCACAGCGATGCCGATCACCGCGCTCAACCACGTCAACCTCCGTACCGGCCAACTCCAGGCAATGGTGCACTGGTACACGCACGTCCTGGGTCTCGTCGACGGGCCGCGACCGGCGTTTCCATTCGCCGGCGCCTGGCTCTACGCGGGCGACACCGCGGTGGTTCACCTGGTCGAGGTTGACAACCCCCACGCCGTGGGGTCCGAGGTGGAGTTGAAACTCGAACACTTTGCATTTTCAGCCACCGATCACGCTGCTTTCGAGGCCCGGTTGAATACGACCGGCACACGCTACAAACAGTCCACACTGGCCGAAGCAGGGCTGGCGCTGTACAACCTCTGGGACCCGGACGGCAACCACATCCACGTCGACTTCCCACTCGATGGCTGACCGCCGATTCGGGCTTGGCTTTCAGCGCACCTACCAGAAGGGCCACCTGACACTCGGCGTCGGGGTGCCGCTGGAAACCTACAGCAGCGCCGTGCCGACCATGCACGACCCGTTGCCACGCATACGCGCGGTCGACTCCGGTGGCTTTGCGGCGTTGTGGTGCCGAGACGTGCCCCTGATCGACCCGAGCTTCGGCGACGGGGGCCAGCTCTACGACCCCTTTGTGTGGCTAGGCTACCTCGCTGCGCACACCGAGCGCGTGGCCCTCGGCACCGGATCGATCATCCTGCCGTTGCGCAACCCGATCGACCTTGCAAAAGCTGCGGCGTCGGTTGACCGCCTGACCGAAGGCCGCCTGATTCTGGGCGTGGCATCGGGCGATCGACCGATCGAATACGGCGTGTACGAAGTGCCCTTCGAACCGCGTGGTGAGCGGTTTCGTGCGGCCCTGCCGGTACTGCGCGCTGCGACGCACCGGCCGTCCGGTTGGGCGGACACACACGCTGCTCACAGCCACCGCGTCGAACTCCTGCCCAAAAGCCACGCCGGCGACATCCCGCTGATCGTGACCGGACACAGCCGACAACCGCTCGAGTGGATTGCCGAGCACAGCGACGGCTGGCTGACCTACCCCCGGCCGCTCGCCCAGCAGGCCACCGCGTTTGCCCAGTGGCTGCGTGCACTGGAGGACACCGAATCGCCGTGGAAGCCGTTCTCGCAGAGCCTGTACATCGACCTGTGCCGAAACCCGGACACGCCACCCTCACCGATACACCTCGGCTACCGCCTGGGGCTCTCGGCGTTGCTCAAGCACCTCGACGGGTTGCAGCGGATCGGCGTGAACCACGTGGCTTTCAACCTGCGCTTTTCGTCCGAGTCGATCGACTGGGTGCTCGAGACGCTTGCGACGCAGGTGGTGCCCGAGTTTCCATCCGGTTGACCGCACGTGCTGCGACCCGGTGTTCGCGGGCACTCGCTCAGGGGGTGGTGACACCCTGCGACGAGGTCACGTGGAGCTCGCGGGCCGGCAGCGCCAGTGCGGCGCCGTGGGTCTCGACAATGTCGGCGATGGCGAACAACACGGCTTGTTTGCAATCCTGGAATGCGGCCCAGCTCGTCGTGCGCGTGAAGCAGTAGACCGACACGGACAGGGCCGATTCACCGATCGCATCGAAGTTGACCATCAACGTTTGCGTCTGGTCGATGGCCTCGGATTGCTCGAGGTACTGCCGAATGTCGGTCACCACCGCCTCGACCCGGTGCAGGTCCTGCAATCGCAGCCGCAATTGCAGCGAGAGTCGACGGTTGGCCATCCGCGACGGGTTCTCGAGCACGATGGTGTTGAAGATCGCATTCGGGACGTAGATCGGACGCCGGTCGAAGGTGCTGATCCGCGTGAGACGCCAGCCGATGTCCTCGACGGTGCCCTCGATCTCCCGGTCCGGCGAGCGCACCCAGTCGCCGACGACAAAGGGCTTCTCGATGAAGATCATCAGGCCACCGAAAAAGTTGGATAGGAGGTCCTTGGCTGCAAAACCGACTGCGATTCCGCCGATCCCGCCGAACGCGAGCGCACCGGTGACGGACACGCCGAGCGCGTTGAGAACCACCAACACGATTGCCAACACCACCAGCAGTTTCAGCACCCGCGACACGGCGTACACGGAGCTGTCGTCGTAACGGCTGTCTCGCGCCTGCTGCGCTGCCACGTGCAGTCGGCTGGCGCGGTCGAACAGCCGGTACACGAACCACAACACCACGATTTCAATCGCGGTGTTGTGCGCCGCCCAAAGGTTTTCAAGCAGCTTGCCGTCGGCCGACAGGGGCCAGTGCGGCAGGCTGAGGCCGAGCCCGACGGTCCAGACCAACAGCGGCAGCGGCCGGCGCAGCGCATCGAGCAGTGCGTCGTCCCACACGCCTGGCAGCCAGTGGGAACCGCTGTGCAACCGACGCAGCACCAGGTTGGCCACGAGAGCGAGAACAGCCGTCGCGAACAGGATGGCCACGACGCGCGCGGGCCAATCGGCCAACGCCGGTATCAGACCTTCGAGCGCAGACAAGTCAATGGTGTCCACAGGCAACCCTGCCGTTCAGCGAACACCGAGTGTAGTCGCCGCCCCCGCCTCACGGCGGACCGGACGGCCCCCGACTCGCGCCCGAGCCGCGCGCTCGCAGATTCGGCGGCAGTTAGTCGCCGTCGATACGGTCCCAGACCGACGGGTGGATGCGCGCGTCTGCGGCGATGTACCGTGGCTCGGCACGCGGCAGACACACGCCGGTCTCCGCGTCGCCGCCGGGGTAGTCGCGAAAACGGCGCCGGCGGCGACAGTATTCCAACACGCGCCAACTCGGCGACATCGAGTCGTGCAGCACGCTGCAGGCATCCGGTGCCGGGTAATCACGCGGTCCACCGTTGACTGTATTCGCAGGCGTGTCCCCGAACACCAGGCGTTTGACCAGCCGTTCGCGAAACACCAGCCCGCGCTCGCGCGCCTCGTCCACCATCCACGCCGGCGGACACTTCGAGGCTGCGCTCTCACGCTCCGGGTAGCCGCCCCCAACGTCCGCATGCACCCCGGTGAGCGCGACCTGTTTGCAGTCTTGCGGCACCGTCTGGTCGTCCTTCAGGTACGGACTGGCCTTGAAGACCTGGGGCTTTGCCCATCGGGCCGGGCGAAACATGCACCGTCGCTCGTCGATCGACATCGCGTGCCTGAACACCTGGACACAGGGGTTGCATTGGGTGAACGGCAGAGTCTCGAAGGACGGCAGGCGCAGGCGGTCGAGCCGCGGCACGATGACGGAGGCCACCGTGTCCCAGCGGCCCATGAAGCGAACGGTCACCCGTGGCGTATCGAGCACCTCCAGCACGCGCCAGGCAATGCTGAGGTCGTCCTGCTCTCTCGACCGCTTGTAGGCTGCCAGCGCGTAGCTGCTGAGGTGCTACTGGTGGGGCCGCAGCACGCCCATCACGTTGATCAGCCCGGCGAGCACCCGCACGGTGTCCGCGCCACGGCTGAACCCGAACAGGTAGACCTGGTCGCCTTCGCGGTCGTGCCGGATCAGGAAGCGGTAGGCGTCGAGCACGTTAGCGTCCAGACCGTGACCGGTCAGCAGACGGAACACGCCCCGAACCCGGCTCTTGAAGGTCGACCAGCGGTCGCTGTCGGACAGCGTGCCCACACCGGGGCCATATAACGCGACCTGATCGTCACCGGCTTTGAGCACACGGTGGAACGTCAGGACGTCCCATTCGTTGGTCGTGATTTCGGTACCGGTGCCATCGCAGCACACGATGAGGTTCTTGCCCACGGCATGTCGCTCACGGCTCGCATGGCATCAGACGATGCGGACAGCATCGCGCGCCTCCCCGACCGCCGCGCAATAGCCGAAGGGGGCCTGGACTGGTCGCACACCGCGCACGTCGGCCGATCGTCGGGTGCAGGCCACCGGCACACACGGCGGGCAGTGCCAACGGTAAACGGCACCCGTGCGCGTAGCCCGCCAGGGAAAACGCGAGGAGCCAACGTGCGCGCTCCTCGCTGGACGCCTGTCGGAGAGACAACCGCCCTGGGGCTGACGCCGATTGCGACCAGGACGGTCAGAACAGTCCCTGAACCTGCCCCGCGTCGTCGAGGTGTATCGCCTCTGCCGCCGGCACGCGGGGCAGACCGGGCATGGTCATGATGTCGCCCGCAATCGCCACGATGAAACCGGCTCCGGCCGACAGGCGCACTTCCCGAATGTTGACCGTGTGACCCTCCGGTGCGCCCTTGAGATCGGGGTTGGTCGAGAACGAGTACTGGGTCTTGGCCATGCACACCGGCAGATCGCCATAGCCGTCGGCCTCCCAGTCGGCGAGCTGCTTCTGCACTTTCGCATCCGCCGTGACCTCTTCGGCACGGTAGATCTCGGTGCAGACGGTCTTGATCTTGTCGAACAGCGGCATGTCGTCGGGGTAGATCGGCGCGAAGCTGCTGGTGTCTGCGGCGTCAACCACCTCGACCACGTGGCGCGCGAGGTCCTCGGTGCCGGCGCCGCCGTTGGCCCAGTGCGACGCGACAATGGCTTTGGCACCGAGCGCCTCGGCCACTTTGGAGACCGCCGCGAGCTCGGCATCGGTGTCGTTGATGAACTGGTTGATTGCGACCACCGGCGTCACGCCGAACTTCTTAACGTTTTCGAGGTGCCGCGCGAGGTTCGAGCACCCGGCCTCAACTGCCGCGACATTCTCGTCGCCGAGGTCGGCCTTGGCCACACCGCCGTGCATCTTGAGGGCACGGACGGTCGCGACCACCACCACCGCCGCCGGCGCAAGCCCGGCTTTGCGGCATTTGATGTCGAAGAACTTCTCCGCGCCGAGGTCGGCGCCGAAGCCCGCCTCAGTGACCACGTAATCCGCAAGCTTGAGCGCAGTCTTGGTGGCCGACACCGAGTTGCATCCGTGCGCGATGTTGGCGAAGGGTCCGCCGTGGATGAAGGCCGGGTTGTTCTCAAGGGTTTGCACCAGGTTCGGCATCAGCGCGTCCTTGAGCAACACCGCCATGGCACTGTGCGCCTTGATGTCGCGCGCGCGGACCGCTTTGCGCTCGCGCGTGTAGCCCACGACGATGTTGCCGATGCGGTCCGTCAGGTCGTCCAGGTCCTTCGCGAGACAGAAGATCGCCATGATTTCGGAGGCCACCGTGATGTCGAAGCCGTCTTCACGGGCAAACCCGTTGGACACACCACCGAGGCTCGACGTGATCTGCCGCAGCGAGCGGTCGTTCATGTCGACCACGCGGCGGAATGCGATGCGCCGGGTGTCGAGTGCGTTCGCGTTGCCCCAATAGACGTGGTTGTCGATCATTGCCGAGAGCAGGTTGTGCGCAATGCCGATCGCGTGGAAGTCGCCGGTGAAATGGAGGTTGATGTCTTCCATCGGCACCACCTGCGCGTAGCCGCCGCCAGCCGCTCCGCCCTTCATGCCGAAACAGGGCCCGAGCGACGGCTCGCGCAGGCAGACCGTGGCGCGCTTGCCGATGCGGTTCAGGCCGTCGCCGAGGCCGACGGTCGTGGTCGTCTTGCCTTCACCGGCCGGTGTCGGTGAGATCGCGGTCACCAGGATCAGCTTGCCGTCCGGTCGGTCGGCGAGTGAGTTGATGAAATCGTAGGCAATCTTGGCTTTGTGTGGACCGTACTGCAGAAGCTGATCAGCCGGGATGTCGAGCTTGGCGCCCACGTCGGTGATCGGGTGCATCGACGCTTCGCGCGCAATTTCAATGTCGGATTTGACAGCCATGGTCGTTTGGGTCCAGCTGGGGCGCGCGGGGCCACGCGCGGTGAAACAGAACAAGCGGCCCGGCACCGCACTTGTGTTCACGTGAAATCGTTTCACGTGCACTGAAGTGCCGTTCGGACGCCTGCGCGGTGGGCGCGATTGTGGGCGCAGGTGCCCGCGGCGACTTATCAACAGGCGCCTGTTAATCGCCTGAAATGGACAGTTTGCGACCTAATAAGGCGCAATCAGAACGGCAGGCCTGACGAGCCGTCGGCGCAGCCCGCTAGGCGCGGCTGCGTTCGTACAACTCCTGCACGAGACCGTCCGGCAAGGCCAGCGCCCGCGCCAGTTCGTCCATCCACGCGCGCTCGAGGAAGTTGTCGAGGTCGATCACGGTCAACGAGGCGAGGTAGATCTCCGCCGCCTCCTCGGGGTCGGTGACGCCGTCAGCCACATCGTTCGGCTGGAGGGGCTTCTGCATTTCGGCCTGAAGCAACGCCATCGCGTCGGCTGGCAGGTCGAACTCGCCGAGCCGGGCTTCGATGCGCCGTTGCTCTTCGTCGTCAACATGGCCGTCGGCCCGCGCGGCGGCGATCATCGCGCGCAGCAGCCGCAGGCTACGGAGATCGGCCGCCTCACCGGTCAGCGCATCAACCGGCCTCGGCACCGGTGCGTCGGCGTCGGTTGGCGGGGTGGCCACCTGCTTGGCCTGCCAGTTCTGCCACGCTTTCCAGGCAACCCCACCCAGTGCCGCGACACTGCCGAGCTTGATCGCAGTGCCGGTCAACTTGCGCCCGCCGTCGGTGCCGAGCAGCAGCGCGAGCACACCCGCAGCAGCCGCGCCCTTGCCGAGCCCGGCCAAAGCAGCGTCGCGCTCCGGACCGGTGTCCGGCAGGTCCAGCACCGAGTCCGCGAGCCCACTCCCCTTGGCCTTGGCCTGCTGGCCCAATTCGCGCCCGGCGTTGAGCAATTCGTCCAAAAGGGTCTTGGTGTCCACGGCCAAATCTCCGATGATGCGCGTCTGCATGATACGGCGGCGCCCTCTGAAAGGCACGGCCGGGCCGGACGCTGAGAGTTTGCCGAGGGGACAAGATGACACCACGCACGATTTACCTGCTGTCAGACGGTACCGGCAACAGTGCGGCGTCCTCGCACCGCAGCAACGTCTGGCGCTTCTACCAGGCCTTGCACCTCGGCGACGGCAGTCACCAACTCGCGTTCTACGACGATGGCGTGGGCACCTCCAATTTCCCGTTGGCTCGCGCCGCCGGGGGCGCCTTCGGCATCGGACTCGCAGGCAACGTGCAGGAGCTTTACGCGTCGCTGTGTCTGCACTACAAGCCGGGAGATCGCATCGTCATGGTCGGCTTCAGCCGCGGTGCATTCACCGTGCGGCTGGTGGCTGCCATGGTCTGCAAGCTGGGCATCGTGCCGCTGGCGGACAAGGACGACATGGCCGCCGCCGCGACGCACGACCCCGAAGCCTGGCATCGGTTGCCGCCGGACCGTCGCGGCCGCGCGGTCAGGATCGCAAAAGAGGCCTGGCGGACCTACCGGTTTCGATCGAGTTGGCGCGCCGAGGACCGCGCCCCGAACACACTGCCGCATGGGCCGTTGTTCAGTCTCGCCTACCGGCACCACACGCAGGCGCGCTTTCAGGCGCGCTACCTCGGCGGCGCCGCCGAGGCCTACTGCAGTCCACGGATTCAGTTTCTCGGCGTCTGGGACACGGTGGCTGCCTACGGCCTGCCCATTGATGAGCTGGCTGTGGTGGTCAACAACCTGATCACACCCTTGCGTTTCAACGACCACGACATCAACCCGCGGGTGCAGTGTGCGCGCCAGGCCCTGGCACTCGACGAGGCACGACAAACCTTCAAGCCGCTGATCTGGAACGAATGTGCTTCCCACGGCAACGCTGACGTCAAGCAGGTGTGGTTCGCCGGCGTGCACGCCGACCTCGGCGGCGGCTACCCCGATGACGCACTGGCCAACCAGGCGCTGCAATGGATGATCGAGGAATACAAGCACGCTGCCACCCGGCAGGGTTTCGAGGCCGGTTTCAAAGCCGAGAACGAAGCGCAGATCCGCGGCATGGCGCGCTTCGACGGCCCCTTGCACAACAGCCGGCGCGGCCTCGCAGCGCTCTACCGCTACAAACCACGAAACATCCACATGCTGTGCAACCAGGGCGTCACGGACAGCCTGGACGAAGTGGAGGTGCGAGCACCGGCAGCGGTCATTCACAAATCGGCCATCTCGAGACTGCTGGCGAACCACGACGAATACGCACCCACGGCACTGGCCAAACCGTGGGGGCGCTCCGCCACCAGACAGTTACCCATCCACATCGACGCGCGTGCAGCATCAGCTGATGACGCCGCCGCGGTGTCGCTCAACATAGGACACCTGTTTGCCCTGCACACCAAAGCGCGCCAGCGGCTCCACGAAAACGTGCTGTTAAGCCAGGCCAACCACAACGTCTGTGTGATTGCACTGACCGTGTTCCTCGCCTACCTCGCCGGCGTCTGGTGGCCCTGGCGCACCTGCCCGAACGACATCAACACCCACCAGAACCTCGCCCTGTTCATCTCGTTGTTCGTGTTCCTCGGCACCTGGGTGTACTCCAAGCGCCTGCGCACCCGACGCCGGTCGCTTGCCGACCTCGGTCTCGCGCGCGTGCGCACCGAAGGCACGCGGGTCGTCGCGGCCGCAGAACAGGGCGAGTTCAAGCAGTCGATTGTCGAGCGGCTTGCCATGCAGTTGTTGGGTTGGCAGCTCGCCGCAGCCCAGTACAAGCTGCTGGTCAAGTATGTCTTGCCGGTGGTACTGCTTGTCGGACTGGCTTGGTTGACAGTCGCAGTGCTGGCACCGGTTGTCACGACATCAGTTTGCTGAAGCGACACTGATGCGAAGCAGGTCGGCTCTGCAGTGAATCCGCCCACCCAGCGCAGCAAGGACAACAGCATGTCGCAACCCAATGTCGTCCTGATCCTGACCGACAACCAACAGGCCGAGACGCTCGGGTGTTACGGCAATGCGGAAGTCCACACACCCAACCTCGACCGGCTGGCCGCGCAGGGCATGCGTTTCGACCGCGCCTTCTGTCCGAACGGGTTCTGCTCGCCGTGCCGCGCCTCGGTCCTGACCGGCTTGCTACCGTCCCAACACGGTGTGCACTCCTGGATCGACGATCGAAACAGGCAGGCGTGGCCCGCGGGCTGGCACGCGCTGGCGGGGCACCGCACCCTGCCCGAGCGCCTGGCCGCGCACGGTTACATCACCGGGCTGTTCGGGAAATACCACCTCGGGGAGACGGCCACACCCGGGCCGGGCTGGCACGACTGGGTCACGATGGAGCACGGCCACGTTCGCAGCTTCTACCAGAACCGCATGACCGACAACGGCCGGCACTTCGACCACACGGGCCACTCGGTGGACTTCTTCTGCGAGCGCGCGACCCGGTTCATCCGCGACGCCGACCGACCCTTTTTCGCCTACCTCCCCCTGCCCTCACCCTATGGGCACTGGCCTGCGACGAACTCGGGCCAGCGAAACCGCTTCTCGCACCTCTACGACGACAGCCCGATCGCGACCATCCCACGCAACCCTATCTCGCGGGTGGCGGTCGACAACTACGACCGGGTCAAGTCGCAAAGCGGCGGTGGGCTGGATTTCTCGATGCTGATGCGGGCACCCAACCACCTGCCAACCTACCGTGACTACTACAGCCAGATTTCCCTGATTGACGATGCCATCGCCCAGGTGCTCGATGCCTGTGATGACAAGGGCGACACGCTGGTCGTCTTCTCTGCCGACCACGGATTGTCACTCGGCCACCACGGCTTCTGGGGGCACGGCGCATCGACCTGGCCGTCCAACCTCCACCGCGCCGCCCACTCGGTGCCACTGATCATCCGTCGCAGCGGAGCAATCGCGTCGGGTCGGACTTCAGACCGCTGTGTCTCAAACCTCGACCTGTTCGCGACCGTGCTCGACAGCGTGGGGCTCGAACCCGACGCGAGCGCGCCGAGCCGCTCGCTCGCCCCGCTGCTCGCGGGTGCCGAGGAGCCCGGGCACTGGGGCGCAGACGAGGTGTACGCCGAGCAGGAGGAAACCCGTGTGATCCGCACCGACCACTGGTGCTACTTCCGTCGCTTCAGCGGCGGCGACGTGCCCATCGGCGATGCGCTGTTCGACACCACCGCCGACCCGCAGGAGACGCACAACCTGGTCGGTGACCCCGATCACCGCGACACAGCAGAGCACCTTGCGGCGCGCATCGACGCCTATTTCGACACCCATGCCCGGCCCGAAGCCGACCTCTGGCGCGGCGGGCGTCCGATTCAAAACACCATGGTCGGCGAACTCTGGCGCCTCGCCTGGGGCGACGATTGGTCACCGGTGTACGGGTACTGAGGGCAGACGTTGCAACCCGCTCAGCCTGTCACGACGGTCTGACCGGCCACTGCCCACTGAGGTCGGCGAGTCCACGTTTGATCAACTCGCGCAACACGTCAAGGTCGATGTCAGCTAACGTGTTCACGCTCAGGCACGATGCGCCCGCGCGGTGTTTGCCCAAGCGCGCGAGCAGTGCGCTGTCGTCCTGGTAGCCCGGCAAGATGTAGATGGACAAGCCCGTTTTGCGCGGGCTGAAGCCGGTCGCGAGGAAGTCACCCTCGCGTCCGCTTGCGTAGACGTCGTGGTAGGCGCCGAATCCGACGATGTTCGAGCCCCACATCACGCCCTGCCACCCGGTCAGTTCCTCGAACAGCGCCCGCAACACCGTTGCATCCTCCCGACGGCGCCGCGGCTCGACACCCGCCAGAAAGCCGGGGACGGACGCCGTGGTCGGCCCGGTCTTGTTGCCGGTCGCCACGCCTAGCGGTAGACGATCTCGCCCGCGGGCTCGAAACTCGCCGGGTCCACGGGGCTGTTCACCTCGATGAATTCCTTCAACACATCGGCATCGACAAAACCGGTGTCGACGTAGCCCGGGTGTTCGATCAGTTTCGGGTAGCCGTCACCGCCCGCCGCGTTGAAGCTCGGCACGGTGAAGCGGTACGTGCGCTTCGGATCGAGCGGTTCCCCGCCGATGACCACGTTGCGCACCCCGGTGGGCGTGACCGTCATGCTGATGCCGGCAAACTGCGCGTAGGCGCCAGAATCGACCGGCATTGCCGCGACCACATTCAGGTAGTCCACGACCTCGGAGCCGGTCATGCTGGTGTAGGTCAGGCTGTTGCCGAACGGGTGCACCGTCAACACATCGCGGTAGCTGATGTCGCCCGCTTCGATCGACGCCCGCACACCGCCTGAGTTCATCACGCCGAAATCCGCCCGCGCCTTGGCCGCCTGCGCCGTGGCGATCAGGCGACCGAGGTTGGTCTGACCGAACCGGACCTTGTTGCGGTCGCCCTCGAGGCGACCCGTGCTGCTGCCAACCTTGAACCCGATCAGCTCTTCGCCCCGCGCCTGGTAGGGCGCGAGGAACGCGGCGACGTCGGTGTCGGCCTCGATCTCGTCCTGGATGTGGACGCGCGTGCTTTCGCCGTTCACCGTGACTTTCTTCTTCAGGTTGACCGGGATCAACTCGTAGTTCTCGAGCGCGAGTTCGCCGTTGCGAAACACCAGATCGACCCGGCCCACGTACTTGCCCCACTCGTGGGCCTGGACAATCCAGGTGCCGTTCTGCCGATCGGGCTGGCACACATCGCCGGGCTTGAAGTCCGCGTAGGCGTTGAGTTCGCGCACCATGCAAACCGGTTCCTGCGAGTGTCCGCCGACAATCAGGTCGAGCATGCCGGGCTCGAGGTACCGTGCCAGCGCGACGTCACCCGGCGCGTTGATGCCACTGAACGCGTTCACGTAGTGCCCCATGTGCGTTACGGCGAGCACGATGTCCGGGTTTTCCTCGGCGCGTAGCTGCGTGATCAGCGTCGCAGCCTCGGGTTTGGGGTCACGAAACTCGAGCTCGCTGATGTACTCGGGGTTGCCGATGCGCGCGGTGTCTTCGGTGGTGAGTCCGATGACCGCAATCTTGAGACCCTGTTTCTCGAAGATTTCGTAGGCCTGGTAACGCCGATCGCCAGACTCGTCATAAATGTTGGCCGACAACATCGGGAAGTTTGCCCAGCCCTGTTGCTCGTCGAGCACCGACAGCGGGTTGTCGAACTCGTGGTTGCCAATGGCCATGGCGTCGTAGCCCAGCATGGACATGCCCTTGAAATCCGGCTCGGCGTTCTGCAAGTCGGATTCGGGCACGCCGGTGTTGATGTCACCGCCAGACAGCAGCAACACACTGCCGCCCTCAGCTGCGACTTCGGCACGCAGGCGATCCACCAGCGTCTTGCGCGCCGCCAGGCCGTATTCGCCGTGCCGATTGGGCCAGAACCGGCCGTGGTGGTCGTTGGTGTGCAGGATCGTCAGGCGGTAGTCGCGGTCCACGTCCCAGGCTGGCGGCACGGTGGACACGGTGCCACTGCATCCCATCAGCACGGCGAGCGAGACGGCGCTGACGTACAACAGTTTGTGCATGGCTGCTATCGGTTCATCTGTGTCGCGGCGTGCCCACACTGTACCGCCCACTCCGGCCCCGAGGCCAGCGGCAGGGGCGACTGGCGACACACCTCACCCAAGCTCACAGGCGCGCGAAAAAAAAAGCAATTTCCGCTCAAGGTTTCCACTGCGCTGCCGATCCGCACCTCCACGTATTACTTTAATGCTACGCAAGCGAGTGAATATGTTGATGCGATTGCGGCCGTTCCCGTGCTTTTCCCCCTCATCGAGCACGCTGCGGCGCAGCCGCTTGCCCCTGTGCGCCGCCGTACTCGGCGCCGTGCTCGCCGCCAGCG
>JBCCUP010000022.1 GCA_039196715.1 Pseudomonadota bacterium | reverse complement strand
GAACAGCGCGGCGGCGCGGCGCGCCGTGAGGAAAGCGCCGTCGAGGTTGACCGCGAGCGTGGCGCGCCAGTCGTCGAGGGCGATGTGCTCGATCGGCCCTGCCGGGCCGGCGATGCCGGCGTTGGCCCAGACCACATCCACACCGCCGAGCGACGCGGTGACCCAGTCGAACAGGGCGTCCACGTCAGTCTCGTCCGTGACATCACAGGGACGGACGCCGATGTCGGCATGTGCATCGGCGAAGGCGGTCAACGCCGCCGCATCGCTGTCACAGACGGCCACGCGGTCGCCGCGCGCGGCGAACGCACGTGCAGCAACCGCGCCGATGCCGGCTGCGCCCGCCGTGATCAGAACCCGAAGGCTCATGCGCTGCCGGGCGCGCGCTTCTGCAGGCCGAGCTGCTCGCGGACCTCAGCCGGTCCGATCACGCGGGAGCCGAGGTTCTCGATGATCGAGACGGCGCGCTCGACCAGTTGCGCGTTGGTGGCCATCACACCGCGATCGAGGTAGAGGTTGTCCTCGAGGCCGACGCGCACGTTGCCGCCGGCGAGCACGGCGGCGGCCACATAAGGCATTTCATTGCGGCCGATCGAGAACGCCGAGAAGGTCCAGTCCGTCGGCACGTTGTTGACCATCGCCATGAAGGTGTTGAGGTCGTCCGGTGCGCCCCAGGGAATGCCCATGCAGAGCTGCACCAGTGCGGGAGACTCGAGCACGCCGTCCTCGACGAGCTGTTTGGCCAGCCACAGGTGGCCGGTGTCGAAGGCCTCGATTTCCGGTTTCACACCGAGGGCGGTCATCTTGCTGCCCATCGCGCGCAGCATGCCGGGTGTGTTGGTCATGACGTAGTCGGCTTCGGCGAAGTTCATCGTGCCGCAGTCGAGCGTGCAGATTTCCGGCAGGCACTCGGCCACGTGTGCGACGCGCGCACTCGCACCGATCATGTCGGTGCCGGCGTCGTTCAGTGGCAGTGGCGCCTCGTCGCCGCCGAGCACCAGGTCACCACCCATGCCGGCGGTGAGGTTCAACACGACGTCGACCTCGGCGTCCCGGATGCGGTCGGTCACCTCCCGGTAGAGTTCGAGGCGTCGGCTCGGCACACCGGTGTCGGGCTCGCGCACGTGGCAGTGCACCACGGCGGCACCCGCCTTGGCAGCGTCGATCGCGCTGGCGGCGATCTGCTCGGGGCTGCGCGGCACGTTCGGCGACTTGTCCTGGGAGGAACCCGAGCCGGTCACGGCGCAGGTGATGAAAACATTCCGGTTCGGCGTGAGCGGCATCGGTGTGCTCCTGAGGTGAGGGGTGAATGATGCGTCTCCCGCCGACATTGTGCTTTGCAAATGCGGTAGCACGGTTAACACTTTCGGCACACTGCGGCCCTTTCGCCTCCGACCTATCGTGGCGTCAGACCGAATGAACGCGGTGCACCGGCGTTCTGTAGTGTGTCGTCCTTGGCACTGTGTGTTGGCGTGGCAAGGCTCCGCTATTCCACGCGCCGCGGGCGTGTAGCGGCTGCCTGTGGGCCGGGCGGGTTACCCACATTGGCTTGTGCAGCGCGAGTCCACGGGACTTTCGACCGGTAGCGGCTCAGGTTCTCGATCCACGGTTTGAGTTTGAGGAATCGCTTTTCAACGGTGTGCCAGGACAGGGCAGCCAGGACCGTTGCGATTGCCGTCGCCCAGAGGATCATGGCCCAGACCGAGATGCCCGGTACCAGCAACGCCAGCGACTGCTGCACCGGAAAGGCGTAGATGTAGAGACCGTAGGAGTAGTCTCCCAGCCGGTTGAAATGGCGTACGCCGCCGGCCGGCACGTAGGCCAGGTAGAAGATCAGAAACGGCAATCCGACGCTGTAGAGACTGCGGAAAACGTAGTAATTCGTCTGCGAGGACACGGCGAGAACCGGCAACAGAAACAGAATCAGGTGCGACAGCACGATCTTGTCACGCCAGAGGAAACACGCTGTGCCCACTGCGAACATCGAAAACAGGTGGAAAAAGTGAATGGGAAAAAGGCCGTAGAAATGGTTTGCAAGGTTCAACGTCACCGAGCCCACGGCGACGAGCAACAGGATGACCCGGCCTGACACGAGGCGGGTGCGCTTGCCGAGGAATCCCATGGCGAGCAGGGTCGCGGCGAGCAGGCAGTACATCTGCAGTTCGTACGGAAGCGTCCAGAGTGAGCCGTTGATGGCATGTGCGTAGGGGTTGTTCTCGAACACCCCGGGTAGCCAGTAGTAGACCCCAGAGAACAGGTGCGAATTGGTCCACAGGAAACTGCCGATCATCGGTGAAGACAGGTATTCCCGCAGGCTGAGTGTGGTGAACGCGGCGCCAATGACGAATACGCAGAACAGGTTCGACACCACGAGCGCCGGGTAGATGCGCAAGGCTCTCGCCCAGACGAAGTAGAGGATGTTCTGGCGGGCGAAATAGCTGCTGGTGATCAGAAACCCACTGCTGATGAAGAAGATATCGACAGCAATGGTGCCGCCGGTCATGCCGATCGCACGGCCGATGGGTTCGCCCGCGCTCGGGCCGAGTGCAATCGGGTAGCTGTGACTGATCAGCACGAGCACGGCTGCGAAATACCGAATGAGGTTGAAGTTGTTGTCACGGCTCGTTGCGTAGTGTGCCAAGGACGTGTTCATGCGGGGTTCCGGTGAGCCGATGACGTCGACGCGTGTCGCGCGCGTCTCTAGAGCTTAATCCATATTCCCGGATCGGCTGTGCCCGCCCGGGATCCGCGCGGTACGCCCGTCGCGCGGCGGCGCACGCCGAGCCGGTTTTTGACACAATCCCCGCATGAAGGTCGCAAACACCGCTGTCGACGTCCTGCTGCTGCCCAAATGCAACCTCATTCTGGTCTCAGCGCTCAGCGAACCCTTGCGGGCGGCAAATCGCCTGATGGGCGTGACGCGTTTTGAAACCCGGTTGGTCAGTCTCGACGGTGAGCCTGTCGAGACCACAGCCGGTGTGCCCTTGCCGGTGGTTGGGCAATTCGACCCGGGGCACGAAGTGCCTTTGCTGGTGGCGGCGAGTTACGACGTTGAGCGATTTACCGAGCGGGTACGGCACCGCATGCGCCGTGCTGTCCAGCACCGCCCGTTTATCGCGGCGGCAGACGGTGCTGTTCGGCTGCTGTCCGAATGCGGCGTCTACGACGGCCACCAGGTGGCCTTTCACGCCGAAGACGTTGAGAGCCTCGGCCAGCGCTGCCCGGGCGTGCTGCTGAGTCAGCGCCGGTGGGTGATCGACCGCAACCGGGCCAGTGCGCGCGGCAGCGGCTCGGCGATCGAGTTGATGCTGGCGCTGATCGAACGGTGGGCCGACCGCTCACTCGCCGAGGCCGTCGCCCGGCTGTTCGATTTCGTGCCCGCCGACAACCTCGGCACCTTGCGCGATGCCACACGGGGATTGCGTGATGACCGGGTGGCGCGGGTGCTCAACGCGATGGCGAGTCACATGACCGACCCTCTCACGGTGTCCCAGCTCGCGGCGCAGATCGGTGTGTCCTCGCGCGGACTGCGCGGACTGTTCGAGCGCGAACTCGGTCGCTCACCGGGAGAGTGCTACTTGCAATTGCGCATGGAGCGCGCCAAGCAGCTGCTGACCGAGACCGACTGGTCGGTGTCTGCCGTGGCGCAGCAGTGCGGCTACGCGCAGACCGCGAGTCTGACGCGGGCCTACCGCCGCCACTTCGGGGAGAACCCGCTGCGCGCACGTGCGCGTTGACCCTGCGCGCCACGTGACACGCGCCCGCGTCTCAGGTCTGGCGTGACGTCACCGGTGACGATGGATCGGGCAGTGTGATGCTGACGCTTTCGGCGCCGAGTGCGCGCGCGCAGTCGACCACGACCCGGTAGTGGGGGTCTTCGACACTGTTTACTTTGGTCATGGCGAAGCTCAAACCCAGGGTGACACCGGCCAGGGCGAGCAGGGTGGTGAGCAGCGCATCGCTGAGCCAGTCAACCGCATCGGTGAAATGGCTCCGCTGTGCGAGGAAGATCACGATCGCGAGTCCGTTGACGAAGCCGAGCATGAGCCGGGTAAGGCACAAGGCGGATGAACTTGCCGAGCCGCAGTACCCCGGCCACCATCTGCAGCAACCCCATGAGCACCACGGTGGCGAACAGGTACTCCACACCGTGCTCAAGCACGAGGGCAGTCATGACCACCGCGAGCGCCCCGGTGGCGTCCGAGATCATGCCGGGACGACCGCCGATCACGGCCGTGATCAGGCAGACCAGGAACGCCGAGTAGAGGCCCACCAGCGGTGCGACGCCGGCCACAAAGGCGAAGGTAACGGCCTCGGGTACCAGGGCGATGGCGACGGTCAAACCGGACAGCAGGTCGGTGCGCGCGTTGCGCGTCAGATTGAAGCGCGAGACAAATCGGATCATGGGGCGGTACCGGTGGTCGAGGTCGAGAGAAATCGAACTCACGACCGGCGGCAACCGAGCATGCCAGCGGTGCGATTTCAGCCCGGATAGACGCGCTATTGTGCAGCCCCGCCGGTGTGAAAGGTGCGTCGACCGCAGTCGCGCGACCCTACTGGCCTCAGCTCGTCTGAAATCGACCCGGTCGGTACGGTGACAGCCAGGCGCAGCTATCCGCGGTTTCCCCGTCTAGCAACTCGGTGGCAACGAGCCGGGCAATCAGAGCCGCCAGTGTGACGCCCGAGTGCAGGGTTGCGACATAGGCACCCGGCACCACTGTGCCAACCGCGGGCAAGCCGTCGCCCGGGATCGGCCTGTGAGCCACCGAGGCTTCAGCCAGTGCCAGGTCGTGCTCCGGCAGCAATGTGCTCAACTGGGCCAGTGCACGGTGGGCGATCCGGTCCAAATCGATATCTGGCTTGGCCGAGCCGATTGCCTGGTGGCCGGTCGCTGCGGGCAATTGCAACGCGCCGCTTGGCAGTTGCCGCACGTCACCGAAGTCGGTGGCCAACACGTGCGTGATTGTGCATCGGACTGGTGTGGTGCGGATGACCACCGCGGGACGGTCGAGCATCGGCACAGGCATGTCGAGTGCCGCCGTCAGCGCGGCGCTGCCCGTACCGGCGGCAATCAGGGTGGCATCTGCGGCCACCGTGCCCGCGGTGGTCACAACGCCACACACGCGGCCGGCGCGCCGCACGAAGTCGCGCACCGCGACACCGGCATAGCGCCGTGCGCCCTGCGCCATGGCATCGTCCAACAGGGCATGCGTGAGGACAACAGGGTCCACGGTCGTTTCGTCGCGGAACCGCAAACTGCGGGGCGGTGCGATCGCGATGTCGGGTTCGAGACGCCGGAACACCTCGGGTGAGATCGATTCGACGTCGTACCCCAGTGCCAGCAGCGTGTCCCGATGGGTGTCAAAGGCGTCGCCGTCGAGCTCCCAACTCAGACACCCACAGCGGTTCAGCGGCACCCCGACGTCGCCGCACAGCCCCTGCAGCGCGCTCATGCCCGCGAGGCGGATGCGGTAGTGGTGTGTGTCGCTGACGTAGTTGGCATTGGCCCAACCGAACGACGCCGAGGTCGCGTTGGCGCCGCCGGCGTCAATCAGGGTGACCTGCGCACCGGCGCGTTGCAGCGCGTGGGCGGAGGCCGCGCCGATGAGCCCGGCGCCGATCACGGCAATGTGCATTCAGTTTGGCCTCAGGCGGTGTCAGCGTCGCACAGTGTGCGGCAGCGGTGCGCGAATCCCAAACGCAGGCGACGCGGTGTCGCCCGGTTTTTCCTGTACATTGATCGGCGTGCATGAACACACCCCATTCGAGAGAGGGATGGCATGGCAGGACCCTTGTCCGGCGTCCGCGTGGTCGACCTGAGTTCGATGGTCTCGGGCCCGCTCGGGGCCATGATACTCGGCGACCAGGGGGCTGAGGTGATCAAGGTCGAGAGCCCCGCGGGCGACTCGTCGCGCCACGTCGCGTCGCGGCGCGGCGGCTTCTCGGCGGCGTTTCTGAACAACAACCGGAACAAGCGCTCGGTGGTGCTCGATCTCAAGCAGCCCGCGGGACTGGCGGCGTTGCTGCGTCTGGTCGAAACCGCAGACGTCCTGATTCAGAACTACCGCCCCGGCGTCGCGGACAGACTTGGCATAGGCTACGAGGCCGCCCGGGCGGTTCGTCCCGATATCGTCTACGCGTCGATCTCGGGCTTCGGCGAAACCGGGCCCTACGCGCACAAGCCGGTGTTCGACCCGCTGATCCAATCGCTGTCCGGCCTCACCACCGTGCAAGCGGGCAGCGACGACCGGCGGCCGGCGCTGGTGCGCACCATCGTGCCCGACAAGCTCACCGGTTTCACCGTCGCGCAGGCCATTTCGTCTGCGCTCTTTGCGCGCGAGCGGGGCGCGGGCGGACAGCACCTGCACCTCAACATGCTCGACACGGTAGTGCACTTCCTCTGGTCGTCGGACATGGGTGGCCACACCTTCGTCGGCGATGAACTTCACACCGAAACCGCGCAGAGCTTCATCGACCTGATCTACGAAACCGCGGACGGCTATCTGTCCGTTGCGGCCTTCAGGCGCATCGATTTCGAGAAACTCGCAGACGCCTGTGAGCGCCCGGACTGGAAGACCGACACGCGGTTTCTGACCACCGAAGGGCTCGAGGTGCACAAGGCGGCTCGCCTGGAGATGACCCAAACCGAACTGCTGACGCGCACCAACGCCGAGTGGATCGCGCGCTTCGACCGCGCCGATGTGCCGCACGCCCCGGTGCTGACCCGGCGCGAGATGCGCGACCACCCGCAGATCGTCGCCAACGGACTGCTGATCGAGACCGACCACCCGGCGGCCGGACGGGTGCGGCACACACGCCCGCCCGCCGTGTTCGACGGCACGCCGACCGACACGCCACAACCGGCACCGGCGCTCGGTGCCGACACGCGCGCGGTGCTGCGGGAGGCCGGCCTGTGCGACACCGACATCGACGCACTGCTCGCGAGCGGCGCGGCGCAGGAGCCCGACGCCCCGTGATCGACTTTCACTACTGGCCCACGCCCAACGGGTGGAAGGTGTCGATCCTGCTCGAGGAATTGGGCGTCGACTACACGCTCAAACCGGTCGACATCCGAAAGGGCGCGCAATTCGACCCGGCCTTCCTCGCGATCAGCCCGAACAACCGCATGCCGGCGATCGTCGACCACGGCGTCGACGGTCCGCCCATCAGCGTCTTCGAAAGTGGCGCCATCATGCTCTACCTCGCCGAGAAGCACGGACGCTTCCTGCCGAGCGACCTGCGCGAGCGGGTGGTCTTGCACGAGTGGCTGTTCTGGCAGGTGGGCAACCTCGGGCCGATGGCGGGTCAGCACAGCCACTTCTTCAACTACGCGCAGGGGGAGCACCCCTACAGCAGCGAGCGCTACCGCAACGAGTACCACCGGTGTATCGGGGTGCTGGAGCGGCGACTGGCTGAGCGCGAGTACCTGCTCGACAGCGGCTATTCCATCGCAGACATGATCGCCTGGCCCTGGATCCTGATCGCCAAGGCCATGGGGCAGCCGCTGGATGACTTCCCCGCGGTGGCACGCTGGCGTGCGGCGGTCAAGGCGCGCCCCGCCGTCCAGCGCGGGGTCGACCTCGGCACGGCGCTGCGCAGCGCGCGCTCGATGACCGAGGCCGAGCGCCGGGTCATGTTCGGTCAGACGGGACACACCGGCAAGGCCCCGCCGGACGGCGCCTGAGCCAGCGGCACGGGGCCCGCGGTGCGTGGCGTCAGGCCGCGTGCAGGGCTTGCAAGTGCGCGAGCATGGGCTCGGCCGAGAGCGGCTGCCCGGTGACCTCGACGCACAGAGCGGCCGGCGAGAGCAGACGACCCCGGTCGTGGATCTGCGCACGCAGCCAGTCGAGCAACGGAGCGAACTCGCCCGAGCCGATCTGGTCTTCGAGCCCGGGCAGGGCCGTTTTCGCCGCGGCAAAGAACTGCGCCGCGTACAGGTTGCCGAGCGTGTAGGTCGGGAAGTAGCCCATCGCGCCCATCGACCAGTGGATGTCCTGCAGACAGCCCTCGGCGTTGGTGTCGGGCTCGATGCCGAGGTAGTCGCGGTAGTGGGCGTTCCACGCCGCAGGCAGGTCACGCGGGTTCAGATCGCCGTTCAGCAGCGCCCGCTCCAGCTCAAAGCGCGCCATGATGTGCAGGTCGTAGGTGGCCTGGTCGGCCTCGACCCGGATCAGGCCCGCCTCGGAGCGGTTTACCTCGCGGAACAGGGCCTCCGCATCGAGATCGCCGAGCTTGAACTCGCGTGCGATTTCGGCGCTGTACCAGTGCCAGAACGCGCGTGACCGGCCGACGTGGTTTTCCCACAGGCGGCTCTGGCTTTCGTGGATCGACAGGCCGTTGTAGCTGCCACGCGGTTGCCCGCTGAAGGCGGTCGGCAGGCCTTGTTCGTAGAGCGCGTGACCACACTCGTGCATCGAGCTGCCGAGTGCCGAGAGCAGCGAGGCCTCGTCGCGGCGCATGGTCATGCGCACGTCGCCGGCACCGAGGCTGGTGCAGAAAGGGTGCGTGCTGGTCGCCATCACACCGCCTTCGAACGAGAAGCCCATGCGGGCCATCAGCGTCTTGAGGAAGGCCGTTTGCTGGTCCGCGGGCAGCGCGTCGAGCCCGTGGCTCGCGCTGGGCGCGGGCGGCGGCAAGCTGCCCTGCAAAGTCATCAGCGCGTCGCGCAGCGGCGTGAACACCGCCGTCACCGACGCGGCGGTCATGCCCGGGTCGAACTCATCGGCCAACGCGTCCCAGGCCTCGCCGTCGTCGGCCCAGCCGATTGCCTCGGCCTCTCGCCGCTTGAGTAAAACGAGGGTGTCGAGGTGCGGCGCGAAGACGGCAAAGTCGTCGTCCGCTCGGGCCTGCTGCCACGCGGCCATGGCGACGCTGCTGGCTTCGGACAGCGACACGGCAAGGTCTTCCGGTACGCGTGTGGCGCGTTCCCAGGCTTTGCTCCAGTGGTGGACGTTGCAGCGCTCGTCGTCGGAGGCCGCCTCCTCGGTGGCGCCCTGCAGCAGATCGCCCAGCGCGTTGTCCGTTTGCATCTGGTGGCTGATGCGCGTGAGCTGCCCGAGTTGGGCGGCGCGGTGCTCGACCGCGGCAGTGGGCATCTGCGTTTCCTGGTCCCAGCCGAGCACGGCCTGGGTGCTGCCGAGCAGCGCGATGTCGCGTTGGCGTTGGGCCAGGTCCTGGTAGGCGGTGGTGTTGCTCACAGTCTGCACCTCGACTCAATTGGCGGGTTTCGGAGGCACGTCGTCGTCGGACGCGTCCTCGAGGGGTTGGTAGGTGATCAGGTGGCTGACGTCGACGCTGTCGCCGAACCGTTTCTGCACGGCGACGATCGCGTTCTTGCGCTTGGCGAAGATGCGCTTCTCGCCGATGCGGCGGTACAGGCCCGAGCGTTTCAGGGCGTCGAGCACCTTGAATTTCGGCCGCGTCAGGTAGAAGGCAATCTGGGCGGCGTCCAGGTTCTCCGAGATGCGCGCCAGCATGTCCTCGCCGGTGGCGTCGATCTGGTCGACGGCCTCGATGTCGAGGATCAGCACCCGCAGCGCTGGCTTGTCGGCCACCGCGTCGAGCAGCCGCGTTTCGAGGTAGCCGGCATTGGCGAAATACAAGTCCCCGTCATAGCGGTAGAGCGCCATGGTCTCGCTGGTGGTGAGCTTGTAGAGGGCTGCGTCGCGGAACACGCCGTCGTCGTCCCGGGCGACCTCGGCAAAGTGCGGTTGCATGGTGCGGTAGAGGTAGAGCACCAGCGAGAGGATCACCCCGACAAAGATGCCGGTTTCGAGGTGCGGCGCGGTGGCCAGGGTGGTCGCGAAGACGACAAAGGCGACCCAACCGTCGTGCGGGTTCACCGCCCAGGCGTGCTTGAACGGCTCGAATTTCACGAGGCCGGCGACGGCGACGATGATGACCGCGGCCAGCGTCGACAGCGGCAGGTGGAAGAGCAGGGGCGTCAGGAACAGCAGCGTGATACCGACGATAACCCCGCTGATGATCGAGGTCATGCCGGTGCGCGCACCGGCGTCGAAGGCGACGGCCGTGCGTGAGAACGAGCCCGAGACGGCGTAGCCCTGGAACAGACCCGCCACCACGTTGGCCAGCCCCTTGCCGATCATCTCCTGGTCGGCCGACAGCCGCTGACGCGTTTTCGACGCGATCGCCTTGGCGACCGAGAACGCCTCGACAAAACTCAGCAAGGCGATGATCATCGCCGGCACGATCAGCTCGCCGAGCCGGGTCCAGTCGACGGCGGGGATCTGCAAGCCCGGCAGATCGCGCGGGATCTCGCCCACCGTGGCACCGCCGAGCTCGCGGTAGCCGGTGAGCCAGGCGGCCAGGGTGGCGCCGGCGACCACCATGACGATGCCGGGCCACCGGGGCGCGACCCGCTTCAACACCAGCAGCCCGGCGAGCGAACCCAAGCCCATCGCGAGGGTCGGCCAGTGTGTCTCGGTCGGTATGGACTCCACCAGCTGACCGAGCACGATATAGAGGTGCTCACCGGTGTCGAGTTCGATGCCGAACAGCTTGCCGAGCTGCAAACTGCCGATCACGATGGCCGCCGCGTTGGTGAAACCGATCACCACCGGGTGCGAGAGGAAGTCCACCAGCACGCCGAGGCGGAGCAGCCCGAGCACCATCTGAAACACGCCGACCATCAAGGCGAGCGCCGCGGCCATGGCAATGTAGGCCACCTGCTCGAGTTGCATCGGCACCAGTGCCGCCGCCGTCATCAGGGAGATGATCGCGACCGGGCCGTTCTGCAGTTGCCGTGACGAGCCGAACAGCGCAGCGATGATGGGCGACAGGAAGGCGGCGTAGAGGCCGATCCACGGTGGCAGGCCGGCGAGCTGGGCGTAGGCCATCGACTGGGGCACCAGCACCAGTGCGATGGACACGCCTGCGATCAGGTCGGCACGTGCGGTTTCCGGGTCGCGCAGTTCGCCGATCCAGTCGGTGAATGGGTAGAAGAGCTGAGCGCGGTCGCGCAGCCAGCGCGCGAGCCCGGTGGATGGGGGAGTCGACGCGTCGTTCATCGGTCGTCCTGTGACTGATTGGGGCCGGTGTCGACGTCCGGGTCCGGCGCGTGCGCTGCCTCGGCGGCAGCGGCGGCGATGGCTTGCCGGGCGTCGTCGTCCAGTGTCGCATTTTGCGGTGTGTCGAGCTTGACGCGCACCTCCTTGCGCGCGAACTGGATGCCATTCTCGTCGAACGCGCGCTGGACGCGCGCGAGAATCTCCTTGCGCAAGGTGAACTGCTTGCCGGGCTTGGCCATGAACTTGCCGCGCACGACGATGCCGACGTCGTCCACCTCCAGCGCGCCCTGGGACTTGAACGGTTGGATCAGGTCGTCGCGAAATTCGGGCACGGCGTGCAGGTCACGGCCGATTTGCTTGAAGAGTTTCTTCACCGTGTTGAGGTTGGTCTCGAACGGCACCGTGAAGCGCAGCTTCATGATCACCCAGTCGCGCGAGTAGTTCGTGATCCGCGGAATCTCTCCGTAGGGGATGGTGTGGACGGCGCCCCGGTGGTGGCGGAGTTGCATCGAGCGCAGGGAAATCGACTCAACCGTGCCGACACTGCCCTCGATGTCGACATACTCCCCGGCGCGAAACGCGTCATCGATCAGGAAGAAGATACCCGACACCACGTCGGCAACGAGTTTCTGCGCGCCGAAGCCGATCGCGAGACCGATCACACCGGCACCGGCGAGCAGCGGTGTGGTGTCGATGCCGAGGCTGCGCAACACCATGAACGCGGTGACAGCCACAATGGCGACGCGGGCCACCCAGCGCACCAGCGGCAACACCGTGGCGACGCGGGAAATGCCGGTGCCGCCGCCGTCACCACCGAAGTCGGTGGTCTCCGGGTCGACGCCCGCGATGGTCTGTTCCTTGGCGATGCGGCTGTTGATGCGAAGGTTCACCACCTCCCAGGCGAGGTACCCGATGCCCAGCGTGCCAAGGATCTCGATCGTGCGGGTGGCCGCCAGGGCACCGATGCCGCTGCTCGCCATGCCCTCGACATCGAGGTCCCAGATCTCGACGATGCTCCAGAGCATCAGGCCGAACACGATCACGCGTCCGATGCGAATGTAGCTGCGCCGGGCGGCCATCCAGGCCCGTTCGGCGATGGCGCCTTCACCCTTGAGCGTCGGCATTGCGTTGTTGACCAGGCCGCGCACGGCGGTGTCGAACAGCGGCACGCTCAACAACAGGGTCACGAACTGCAAGCCCTGCCCATCGCGGAAGAGGTGCCAGAGTTTGTTGGCCGCGAGCGCTTCGACCAGCAGCCAGTTGAAGGCCACCAGGCCCATGGCGAAATAGGGAAAATGCCGGGCGACCCAGATCTCGCGCGGCGAGTTGTCGCCGTGCGGCGAGAGCAGCAGGTTGCCGGCGTCCACCCGCGGCACCCACAGCGCCCAGAACAGGTAGAGGTGTGTGCCCACGCCGAGCCAGAAGCCGATCCAGGAATTGCCAACGTGCACACCGTTGATGTTGTTGAAATTGATGATGAAACCCGAGAGTCCGATCAGGAAGAAAAACAGGATGCCATGCCGAAAGAAGTGTTTCGCGGTCTGATCATTACAATTGAGCAGCCGATAGCTCGGGTACTTCGGCGCGAGCGCGAAACGCAACAGGGCCGCGGCCGCGCGCGGCAACACGACCGCAAGCAGGACGAAACTTCGCGTGATGTCGGCGTCCTGTTCCGAGATCAGCGCGCGTCGCACCACTCCGCCGGCGAGCATGAACGCGAACAGCGCGGCCATCTCCGTGAGGAAACGGGTCAACAGCGCGCCGACGGTGTCGCGCAAGCGGGTCGGCTGCTCGCTGTTCAGCAGGGTGCGACGCCAGGTGCGCGTGACCCGCCAGAACGCGAGCTCGACGGCCAGCGCGACCAGCAACGACAGCAGCACGACCTTCACCGTGTAGGCCACGGCGCCGGGTGGTCGTTCGGCCGCGAAGCGCTTGAACGCCTGCTGTTGATTGCCGGGCAACACCGGAATGGCCTCGACGGCCGAGACGATGTTGTCGCCGATGCCCGAGAAGGTGTTGCTGAAGAAGGTCTTGAGTTGCTGCGACTGTGTGCCGTTGGCCGCCGGTGCCAGTCGGACCTCGCGGTTGAGTTGCTCCACCAGCAGCGACCGCGCTTCCCGGTCGTCAAGTTGCGACAGCATGCGCCGCAACTCGGTCGGATTCGGTTCCGGGTCGAACACGGCAGCACCGCTCTCGGAGACCGGTGCGAGGGCCGGCGCCTCGGCGCGTGCGGTCGCGGTACAAAACCCCGAACACACCACACACAGCAGCCACAGGGTGGCCGCGAACCGGCCCGAGCCGTGGCTCACGTCGGTTGGCCTCCCGGTGGTCCGTGCAGCTCGCCAGCCTCGCCGTCGATGCGCACCCGCACCTCCTTGCGCGCAAACTGGATGCCGTTCTCGTCGAAGGCCCGCTGCACGCGCGCGAGGATCTCCTTTCGCAAGGTGAACTGTTTGCCGGGTTTGGCCATGAACTTGCCGCGCACGACGATGCCGACATCGTCCACCTCCAGCGCGCCCTGGGATTTGAACGGCTGGATGAAATCGTCCGCCAGCTCCGGCACCTCCATCATGTCGCGGCCGATCTGCTTGAACAGCTTTTTCACGGTGTTGAGGTTGGTGTTGAAGGGCACCGTGAAGCGCAACTTCATGATCACCCAGTCGCGCGAGTAGTTCGTGATGCGCGGAATCTCGCCGTAGGGGATGGTGTGGATCGCGCCGCGGTGGTGACGGAGTTGCATCGAGCGCAGAGAGATCGATTCGACCGTGCCGACCGTGCCCTCGATGTCGACATACTCGCCGGCGCGAAACGCGTCGTCGACCAGAAAGAACACCCCGGACACGACGTCGGCGACCAGGCGCTGGGCACCGAAACCGACCGCGAGACCGACCACACCGGCACCGGCGAGGAGCGGTGTGATGTCGACCGCCATCTCGTTCAACGCCACCAGCACGGTGGTGCTGACAATCAGGGTCTGCAGCGTGATGCGCAACAACGGCAGCACGGTTGCCAGGCGGCTGACGCCCGCGCCGCCGCCCTCACCACCGAATTCGGCCTCCGATTGCGCTCCCGCTGCGGTGTGTTCCGCGGCGAGCTTGCGGTTGATCGCGAGGGTCACGAGTTCCCAGATCAGGTAGCCCACGGCGATGATCATCAGGATGTCGATCAGGCGGTTCAGCAGGACGCCAACGAGGCTGGCCTCCGAGACACTGGCCATCTGCAGGTCGAACAACGGCACCGTGATGACGAGGAACAACGCGAAGCCGATCAGGCGGCCGATGCGGATGTAGCTGCGGCGCGTTGATTTGAAGGCGATCTCGGCGACCTTGCCCTCGCCGGAGAACTCACCGAGCAGCGCGCCCACTGTGCCGCGTATGGCGGTGTCGAACAGCGGTACCGCCATCACCAGGCCGACAAAGATCAACACGCGGTCGTCGACCACCAGGTGCAGCTGATCGTTGACGATCAGGATCTCCACCAGCAACCAGCTCAGTGGCACGAGCACCACGGCGAAATTGGCGTAGTAGTGCGCCACCCACCGCTCGATCGGCGTGTTGTCGCCGTCTCGGCCAAGGAGCATGTCGGGCACGGCGTGCCGGGTTTGCCAGACGGCCCAACCGAGGTAGAGGTGTATGACGATGTTGAGCCAGTAGGGCAGCCAGTTCTGCTCGAACGGCACACCGTTGGTCTTGTTGAAGTTGTACACGAAGTCGGACAGGCCGATCAGCATCACCCAGACCACGAAGCGCCGTGCGAGTTGGCGCGCGACCGCGTCCGTCGCGTTCAACAAACGGACTTCGGGGTGGTTGGGCGCGAGAACGAACCGCACGAGCGCGAAAGCGGCCCGCGGCAGCACCACGAAATCAAACAGGATGAGCCGCGTGAGCGCGGCATCCTGGGTCGCGGCGAAATGCACGGCGACCTGGCGCGTGACGTAAAAGAATGCGAGCAGGGCGGTGATGTCGAACAACAGCCGGACAGCCAGCATGCGGACGGTGTCGAACAGGCCCTCGGGGCGGCGCTCGAGGTTGATCAACGATCGCCAGCGCCGGACCAGGGCGGCGACCACCCGCTCCGCGGCGAGACCGGCGAGCACAGCGGCGGCGATCACGGCGAAGAACCGCAGGATCGCGGTGTCCGGCCGGGTGCTGCCGAACACGTCGAAGGCGCGCAGCTGCCATTCGACCGTGTCGGGTATCTGGACAATCGCACGCAGCAGGGTCTGCTGGACGCCGTCGATCGAGCGTGTCAGCAGGGCCGTCACACCCTCGCCGGTGGCCACCGGTTCGCTCGCCTGGCGGGCGACCGCGTCCATGCGTTCGAGCAGGACGGCGCGCACCTGGGCGTCGCTCAGGCGCGAGACGGCATCGAGTACGTCCGTTTCCGTGGCGAGGGGGCCAATCAGGGTTGACGGGTCTTCCGCGGTATCGCCACCGAGCAGATCAGGCGTGACCGCCCACGCGGCCGGCGCCAGCACCAGGCACGACAGAAACACGAGTAGCCGCGGTAGCGGCATTGTCTGGAACATCGGGTGGTGTCCGGACCGAGGGCAGGTCGTTTATCCCAATCCCATCAGTATGGCAGTAAACGCGCAGCCCGCCCGGGGGAGGACGGGGCTCAACCTACCAGCGGCGGCTCTCGACCACGCGGCCTTCCTTGAAGAAGACGCGGAAGGTGCCGAAGTCCCACACGCTGACGGCGCTGTCGCCGAAGTGCTGGGTCACCAGGGTGTCTGTCGGCCGCCCGAAGGCCGCGAGCACGTCGGCTTGCAACGCGCCGGCACGGGGCACGGGGCGCGATTCGGGCGTGTGCGGGAACACCGACGCGATCGACGACGGGGTGGCCAACGCCGCGAGCGCTGCCAGGGTGGCGGTAGCGAAAAGCCGAATGTGCATGCGCGTGTCCGCGTGTGGGCCTACTGTTGGGGAGAACGGCAAGACAGCGGCAAGCTTTAGCCGACGCGGCACACCCAGAGCCGGGACGCCACAGCCAGGACGCCCGAAGCCGGTATGCCCGAAGCCGGGACGCCCGAAGCCGGTATGCCCGAAGCCGGTATGCCCGAAGCCGGGACGCCCACAGCCAGCGCACGCGTTGGCTGCTACACTGGCGCGTGGCTCTCCAATCCCTTCCGTCGAACCTCCGCGGCGCCGTGCTGCTGATGCTCGCCATTGCCGGCTTTTCGCTGGTCGCTGCGTGCATCAAATTGCTGGGCGGTGGCATCCCGGTGATGCAGATCGTGCTGGTGCGCCAGGCCGTGATCGCGTTGATCCTGGTGCCGGCCTTGCACAAAAATGGGGTGGAGCTGTTTCGCACCGAGTACCTCGCGCTGCACGCGGTGCGCGTGGTCGGGGCCTTCCTCGCGATGGTCATGGGATTCGCGGCCGTGGTGCACCTGCCGCTCGCCGACGCGACCACCATCGGCTTTGCCAAATCCTTTTTCCTGACCATCTTCGCCGTGCTGATCCTGCACGAAACGGTGGGTGTCTACCGCTGGACGGCGGTCGTGGTCGGATTCCTCGGCGTGTTGATCGTGCTGCAGCCCGGCGGCGTCGGGGTGTCGGTCTGGAGCCTGGCGGCGCTTGGCTCCGCGGCGCTGGTGGGCTTCGTCATGGTGATCGTGAAGCGCCTGACGCAGCACGACAGCAACCAGAAGGTGATGGCCTGGCAGGCCTACGGCGTCGGCGCGCTGGTGCTGCCCTTCGGTGTGTTCTACTGGGTGTGGCCGTCACCCGAAGAGTGGCTGTTGCTCGGTGCGATGGGTGCACTGTCGTACGTGGCGCAGCGGTTCAACATTGAGGCGTACCGCGTCGGTGAAGCGTCGTTGCTGGCCTCGCTCGACTACGTGCGGCTGCTCTACGCGGTCGCGATCGGCTACCTGCTGTTTTCCGACCTGCCGAGTGCGCAGACCTGGTTGGGTTCGGCCGTGATCATCTCAGCGGCCCTGATTACCGTGTACCGCGAACACCGGCTCGGCCGCAGCGTCGGCCGCAAGAGCCCGCAGGCCAACCCGAACAGTTGAGTCTCAGGGCGACCAGCGTACCGTGGGCAAGCCGCTGGCGATCCAGCCATCCGGTTCACCCATCATGCCGGCGGGCACGTCGACGGTGGCGTGCAGCCCCCGCTCTGCCATCAGGCGAATCAGGCGCGAGCTGCGCACGCCCGTGGCGCAGATGAACGCCGGTCGCTTGCCCGGGTTGGCCTCGAGCAGCGCGACGAAGTCGCGGCCGAAATGGCGGTCGATCATCGAGAGCGGGTGGGCCACGTCGGCGACACCGGACGCCTGCCACTCGGCTGGCGTGCGGATATCGATCAGCAGGATGTCGCCGTCGAGGGCTGCCTGGCGGGCGTCCGTGACGCTCAAGGTGGCCGGTGTCGCGGTCGCAGCCGCGATCGGGAGGGCGGCGGCGAGGCCGAGTACCAAGGTTCTGCGGGTCAGCATGGCGGGCGCTCCGGCGCGGTGACTGTGGTGCGCGGTGTGGCTTGCTACCATGCACCGCCGGGCGCAGCCGCGCCAGGATCATCCCCCCAAACACGGCCAACGCCCTGCCATGTCGGACCTCGAAACCCACCGTCGGTTCATGCACGAGGCGTTGGACCTCGCTGAACGGGCGGCGACGCAGGGCGAGGTGCCGGTCGGTGCCGTGGTGGTGCAGGCGGGGGCGGTCGTCGGCCGCGGCAGCAACGCGCCGATCGAACGCTGTGACCCGACCGCGCACGCCGAGGTGGTGGCCCTGCGTGCGGCGGCCAGCGCACTGGGCAACTACCGCTTGCCGGGTTGCACCCTCTACGTGACGGTCGAGCCGTGTGCCATGTGCGTGGGCGCGCTGGTTCACGCGCGCATCGCGACCCTCGTGTACGGCACGGTCGAACCGCGCACCGGTGCGGTCGAGAGCGCGTTTTCACTGCTCGGCCCCGCGCTGCACAACCACACGGTCGAGGTGATTGCGGGTGTCGAAGCGGCGCGCGCACGGGAACTGATTCAGGCTTTTTTCCGTGCGCGCCGGGGCGGCGGCGGCTGATCGGCTCGGCTGACGGGGCGCCGCACTAAAGGGGCACAAGCTCGACGTCGATACACAAGCAGCGGCGGTGTCGTCGCGCTGCAGTGTGTGCTCGTCGTGCGATTGAGTGAACTGGTCAATGCCCTGGCCGACCGTGTGTCGCCGAACCTCGTCTGCGTGGACGATATCTTGGCGACGGCGTACCAGACCCGCTTGATCGCGTGGAATGCCATGCTCGGCGCGGCGCGCGTGGACCACTCCGGCCGTGGCCTGCACAGTGCAGCACAGGACATCTCGGGCATGGCGGAGATGGTGTCCGCTCACGCGGACACCATCGATGACGGCATCGGCGAGTGCCTTGCGTGCCTCGATCAGTTTCAGGCGCTGTTCGAGCCTGATGACGGCCCGGTCGAGCCGCTGGCCGACCGCGTCGCCCTGTTGCACGCCAACATTCAGCGGGTGGGTGCGCGACTGGCCGCGGCGATCGATTCGCTGCCGAATTCGATGAGCCGCGACGTCAACGACGTGTCGATCGACCGCATCCAGATCGAGTGCCTGCTCAAACAGGCCCTGGTCAACGCCCGCGACCGTCTGCGGGCGTCCGGTCTCGCGCTGACGGCGATCGAGGAAGCACTCGGCAACGAGCGCGATGTGGCACTCGAGGACTTCGACACAGACCGGTTGGTGTCGTCGGTGCGCCACCGCATGGCGGTGCTGAGCCGCGACGCCGACCTCGGCGCCGCGATCCGTCAACAAGGCGCCGGCTGAGCGTCAGCCGCCGCCGGCGGCGGCCACCCGAAGGCGGGTGCCCTCCACGTCCGACACCTCCACCTCGGCACCGGCCGGCAGATCGGGCCCGGCGATCCGCCAGAGCGTGTCGTCGATGGTGAGTTCGCCGCGGCCATTCTCGATCGGGCGACTGAGGGTGAACCGCCGCCCGATGTACGCCGTGCCGCGTCGGTTCAGGGCCGGCCGGTCGGTCTGGATCGGACGGCGCTTGAGCCAGGCGCGGGTGGCGAGCAAGGTCACCACTGCCACCACCGAAAACAGCAGCACCTGGAACTGCCAGGCGAGGTTTGGCGCGACCAGCAGGCCGAGGCCGGTGATGATGGCCGCAGCCGCCAACCAGAGCAGAAACACGGTGCCGACAATGCCGAGCTCGATCACCAGCAGCGCCACGCCAAACACCATCCAGTGCCAGAACTCGAGCGAGTCGAGCCAGCCGACCACGTCCACGGTCAGGCTCCTCGCGGCGGTGTGGGCGGCGACGGCGCGCGGTTTGCTGCGGCGGCTGACGGCGTCGCGATACCGGCGTCCTTGGCGAGTTCCGCGATGCCACCGATTGCGCCGATCAGGTTGCTTGACTCGAGTGGCATGAACACCGTGCGCTGCTGGTCGGCACCGGCAATCTTCTGCAAGGCTGTCACGTAGTTCTGGGCGACGAAGTAGTTGAGTGCCTGCACATCGCCCTTGGCGACCGCCTCGGACACCACTTCGGTTGCGCGGGCTTCGGCCTCGGCAGCGCGCTCGCGCGCCTCGGCCTCGCGAAAGGCGGCCTCGCGTTCGCCCTCGGCCTGCAGAATTGCAGCCTGCTTTTCACCTTCGGCGCGCAGGATCTGCGACTCACGCTCACCCTGGGCTTCGAGGATGGACGCGCGCTTCTCGCGCTCGGCCTTCATCTGACGTGCCATCGAGTCGACCAGGTCACGTGGCGGCTCGATGTCCTTGATCTCGATACGGGTGACCTTGACACCCCAGGGCTGCGTCGCCTCGTCGACCACGCGCAGCAGCCGCTCGTTGATCGTGTTGCGGTTGGAGAGCAGGTCATCGAGGTCCATGCTGCCCATCACCGTCCGGATGTTGGTGGTGGTCAGGTTGATGATGGCCCCCTCGCGATTGGTGACTTCATACGAGGCGCGGGCTGCGTCGAGCACCTGGAAGTAGACCACGCCGTCGACCTTCACCATGGCGTTGTCGCGCGTGATGATTTCCTGGGACGGCACGTCGCGCACGGTTTCCATCATGCTGACCTTGTTCGACACCCGGTCGACGAAGGGGATGATGAAATGCAAGCCCGGTGTCAAGGTACGGATGTAGCGGCCGAGCCGTTCGACCGTGTGTTCCTGACCCTGGGGTACGATCTGGTAGCTCGCCCAGACGACCGAGCCCGCCAGCACCAGCAGCACCAGCGTGAATGTGGAGAACCCTTCGATGACCATCACGACCCCCTGAAACCGTGCGCGGCCGGTGTGGCCACGCCTTGCTTTTAACTATGGGGGTAATTTCTGCCTTTTCAAGGTTTTGGCGTGTCCGGCGGCGTATGAATCAGGGGATTTCATCAGCGGTTTTGCTGTCGACCAGGTGGGTCAGGGCGGGCCCGAAGCAGGACTCCCAGATCGTCTTTTCGAAACGGGGGCGGAACACCGCGAGGTGACCGCAGCGCGTCTCGCCGACCGCCTTCGGCTCGATCACGTCGAACCGCAGTGGTGCATTCACGTACTGCGCGTTGAGCGATTCGATCGAACGGCGAGAGAGGAATTCGTCGTCGGCAAAGTACAGGGCGTGCAGCGGCACGCGGACGGCGGCAAACGCGTCTGCAGCCTGTTCGCCGATTGCCCCGACTGCGTAGTTCGGGTCCAGACACCACGCCCGCCACTGCCAGATCACGCCCCGCGGCAAGTCGCCAACCGCGCCGATACGCGCGCCTGGGAAAAACCCGAACAACGGCGTCAACACCGGCACCAGGCCCCACCACATCGCGCGGATGCGGCGTTTCAGCGGCGGCGCGTTGTCTCGCCAGTAGCCGCTGCCGGCCGCGACCAGCAGTGCGCCAGCGAGACGGTTGGGTTCGCGCATGAACGGGATGAGCTGGCCGCCGACACTGTGGCCGATCCAGAGCACCGGTGCGTCACCGGCAAGCCACGCTGCGTGGTCGAGTGCCGCACTGCAATCCACCTGGCCCCAGGTCAGCACATCGGCGGTCTCTGCACGCAAAGGCTCTGTGCGCGAGAGGCCCATGCCGCGGTAGTCGAAGCTCAACACGGTGAAACCCCGTCGACTCAACCAACCTGCGAAGGGTGCGTAGAACGCTTGCGGCACGCCCATGGCCGGTGCCAAAACGACAACCGCGCGCTGCGTGCCAGCGGCGGGGAATCGATGGGCGGCGAGCGAGCGGCCGTCTCGGGTGACCAGCTTGTCTGCCTGCATGGGCCTTGTGTGGTGGGGTCCGGCGGGGCATGGTGGGCGCTCACTCAGGTGTTTGCAATCACCGATGTTTCAGGCGCAACTACAGTGCAGTACGCGGGGGCGGGGTCTCGTGGAAATCAGCCGCGACGTGCAAGGCGTGGTGCGGCAGAGCGGGGTGCAGACCGGCCTGTGCTCGGTCTTCATTCGGCACACCAGCGCGTCGTTGCTGATCACCGAGAACGCCGACCCGGATGTGCAAGTCGATCTCGAAACCGCGTTTGCGCGGCTCGCACCCGACGGCGACCCGGCCAACGTACACACCTGTGAAGGGCCGGACGACATGCCGGCGCACACCCGCAGTGCGCTGACCCAGACGGCTTTGACGGTACCGATCGGCGGCGGCGAGCTGCTGCTTGGCACCTGGCAAGGCATTTTCGTCTGGGAACACCGACACCGTGCGCACCGCCGCGACATCGTGGTGACCGCGTCGGGCTGACCGCGTCCTCCTGACCGGGTCCTCCTAACCGGGTCGGGGCGCGTCAGTAGGCTTTCTGGAGGGGCTCCAACGCCTCTTCGGCGCGTTGGCGTTGTACCTGCTCGTGTTGTTGGCGCACGATTGCGTGGGTGGCGGGTTCGCTGTAGATGAGTTGCGAGCACAGGCAGCCGCGGGCCTTCTGTAACGAGATCTCGATGCCATTGACTTGCCATCGCTGGCGTTCGTCAAATGAGAATTCGCCGGTCTCCAGCGTGGGTTCGCCGTACTTCGCGGTCAGGCGCGCCAGCATGGTGCGGTGGCCAATGCGGTGGATGTGGTACTCGGCGAAGCCGAACTTGCCGGTTTGGACGTCAAAGCCGAGGTAGAGTTTGAAGCTCACGTCGAGCACCGCGCGGCTGTCGAACACCTCGAACACCTGGTTGCGCTCGGTTTGCAGCAAGGTGGCACCGGCCCGCTGTGCCGCGAAGCCGAGGCTGCCCTTGTCGGCTGTGCCGAGCGGCACGCCGAACAGCTCGGCGCCGGAGACGCTGTGGCTAAGGGCCAACAGCAGCCAGGGAATCATGCGGTTCATACCCGGGTAGCGGCAGGGTGCCCCCACTTCCGCAGGGCCGATTCGGTACCATGTCCGGGTGTTCGAAGAGGAGGTCGCCGTGTACACCCTGATTGGCAACCCGCTGAACCGCAGTTTCCGCGTGCTCTGGACGCTCGAGGAACTCGGCGTGCCCTACACACTGGAGCCGGAACAGCCGCAGAGCGAGGCAATGCGCTCGGCCAACCCGAGCGGCAAGGCGCCGGCCTTGCGGGTTGATGCGGACGGCGCAACGGTCATCGACTCGGCTGCAATCTGCACCTTCCTCGCCGACCGGCACGGCGCCTTGACCCACACGGCCGGGTCACTGGCACGTGCACAACAGGACAGCTTTCTGCATTTCGCTCTCGACGACCTCGATGGCTCGCTCTGGACGCTGGCCAAGCACAGTTTCGTGTTCCCGAAAGAACACAGGAACAAGGACGCGATCCGCAGCGGCGTGGCCTGGGACCTCAAACGGGCCATCGCGGCCTTCGACACGCGCTGCGGCGCGGGCCCCTGGTTGACTGGCGATACCTTCACCGTTGCCGACCTCGTGACCGTGCACTGCATACAGTGGATGACCCGTGCTGGCAGCGTGCAGCCGAGCGAAGCGATGCGCGCGCTCTCGACCCGCGCGTCGGCCCGGCCTGCCTACCAACGCGCCGACGCCATTCGCCAGGACACTGCGGGCTGAGCTCAGCCCTCGAGTAGCGACGCGAGGGTCGCGTCGAGTGCCGCGAGGTCCGAGTCGCGCGACAATCGGTGATCACCGTCCTCGATCACGTGCAAGGCGCGGTCGTCGCAAGCCCACAGCGACACGAGTTTTTCCGATTGGGCGAGTGGTACGTCCGGGTCACGGGCACCGTGCAGTGCCCTGAGGGGGCGGTCGACATCAATCGGGCGGCGCAGCACGCACGCGGCACGGCTGCCCTCGATCAGCGCAGACGAGATCGGGTAGGGGCCGTCGCCGTAGTCGGAAGGCCGAAATACCGTGTCGCCGCGAGCAAGCGCTGTCCGCTCGGCAGTGCTGAGCGACGGCACCAGCAGGTCTTCGGTGAAATCCGGCGCCGCGGCCACGGTGACCACGCTGTGGACGCGTGCGGGATTGGCCAACGCGAGGTGTACCGCGATCCACGCGCCCATGCTCGAGCCGACCAGCACGTGTGTCGACGTCGGCACCGCCTGCAGCACCGCGAGCGCGTCTGCAGCCCAGAGACCGACGTGGCTCGATGCGAAGTCGCCACCGGAGTCGCCGTGGCCGCGGTAGTCCAGCGCCGTGAACGCGAGGCCGCGAGCGCGGGCCACGGCGCCGAGGTGCGTCGCTTTCACGCCGGCCCGGCTCGAGCGGAAGCCGGGCAGAAAGAACACGCCCGGTGCGTCGTCGAATGCCCCGTTTTGGTGCGTGTACGCGAGCCGCGCGCCGGGCGTCTCGAGCCAGCGCGTTGGGGGGGCGGTGGTCACGTCAGAGCAGCGGTTCGAGTGCGGGCCAGACCAGGTCAAGCATCAGCGGCTGTGCCGCCGCGTTGGGGTGGATGCCGTCGGCTTGCATGAGGTCGGGGTCGGTCGCAACGCCCTCGAGGAAAAACGGCACGAGCGGAACGTCCTCGGCTTCGGCGACCTCCTGAAAGGTCTCGAAAAAACGTTGCGTGTAACGCGCGCCGTAGTTGCTCGGAATGCGCATGCCGAGCAACAGCGGCTCGGCACCGGCCGCCTTGCTCAGCTGGACCATGCTTGACAAATTTTTACGAATATTTTTCAAAGATTGACCGCGTAGCCCGTCGTTGCCGCCAAGCTCGATGACTACAATGTCCGGGCGATGCACTGCCAGCGCGTCGGGCAGTCGAGCCAGGCCGCCGCTGGTGGTATCGCCACTGATCGCGCCGTTGATCACGGGCATTGGGGTGCCGCGCTCAGCCAGACGGTCGCGCAACAGCGCAACCCAGCCCTCGCGTTCATCGATGCCGTAGCCGGCCGACAGGCTGTCGCCGATCACGAGCACGCCGCTCGCCTGAAGCGGGTGGCACAAAAAAGTGAACGTTATCAGCAACGCGGCGATCAGACGGTTAAGCACGAAGTCACCTTGGGAGAGCCAGACATTGGAACACACTGTACTGCACGCGCAGTCGCTGTCAAAAACGGTCGCCGCGCCGCACGGCGAGGGCGCCGATCTGGTGTTGCTCGATTCGGCATCGCTCAGCGTGGCTGCGGGTGAAGCGGTCGCAATCATCGGACCATCCGGTGCCGGCAAGTCGACCTTGCTCGGCCTGCTCGCGGGTCTGGACACCCCGACATCGGGTGACGTCGAGATGTTCGGCCAGAGTGTCGCGGCACTCGATGAGGACGGCCGCGCAGCGCTGCGCCGCGGGCGTGTCGGCTTCGTGTTCCAGAACTTTCAACTGTTGCCCGGGCTCAGTGCGCGCGAGAACGTGCTGCTCACCCTCGAGCTTGCCGGCGCCGACAACCGCCAAGAAAACGCAAGCAAGGCACTTGCCGCTGTCGGTCTCGCCGAACGTGCGGAGCACATCCCGGCGCAGCTTTCCGGTGGAGAACAGCAGCGGGTGGCGCTGGCTCGCGCTTTCGCGATCGAGCCGCAACTGCTCTTTGCCGACGAGCCGACCGGCAACCTCGATCAGGCGACCGGCGAAGCCATCGCCGACCAACTGTTCGCCTTGCGCGACCAGAGCGGTTCGGCGCTGGTCCTGGTGACCCACGACAACACGCTCGCGGCGCGCTGCGATCGACGCCTGGTGATGCGCGGGGGTCGGCTCGATGTCTCGGACTGAGCGCTTGGGTACCGCGCGCCGCCGCCTCGGGTTGGCGTTGGCCGCCGAGGGCCGCGTGGTGGTGCTGGCGCTGGCGCTCGCGGTGGCGGCGGTCAGCGGGGTGGGCTTCTTCACCGAACGCGTCGGCGGCGCGCTGGCTGCGCGGGCCGACACCATGCTCGGTGGCGACCTGCTGCTGCGCGACGACCACCCGCTGGACGAGGAGGTCACCGCGGAGATCGATCGGCTGGGTCTGCGCTCGGTGTCGCTGCTGACCTTCCCGAGCGTCGCGCTGAACGACGAGGACGACACCGCGCTGGTGTCGGTCAAGGTGGTCGAGGCGGGGTACCCGTTGCGCGGGGAGCTGATCTCGCGCACCACGCGTGTCGGCGGCGCGCCGCTGAGCGGTGAGATCCCGCAGGCCGGTGAGGTCTGGGTCGAGGACCGCCTGCTGGCGGACCTGCGATTGGACATCGGTGACACCTTGTTCGTGGGCGCGCTCGCGCACCCGATCACCCGCGTCATCACCTACGAATCGGATCGCAGTGGATCGCTGTTTCAGATCGCACCCCGCGTGATGCTCAACCGCGCCGACCTCGAGGCGGCGGAATTGCTGGGCGAGGGCAGCCGCGTCAACCACATCACCCAACTCGTCGGCGAAGCGGACCAGGTGACTGCGCTGCAGGGTTTCGTGACCGCGCGTGCGCAGCCGGGCCTCGAGATCGAGACGATCGGCAGCTCGCGGCCCGGTGTGCAACGCTCGTTGGACCGCGTAGGCCGCTTCCTCGGCATGGCTGCCATGTTGACGGTGCTGGTTGCCGGCGCCGCCGTCGCGGTCTCGCTGCAGGAGCAGGTCACCCGCGCGTCAGATGAAGCAGCGGTTCGGCGCGCCTTCGGCGCCACGCACCGCCAGGTGCTGGTGCGGGTGCTGACGGTGCTGTCCTGGCAGGCGGTGCTCGGTATCGCCGTCGGCCTGGTGCTGGGCCTGATTCTGCAGGCCGGGATCAGTCAGCTGTTGGGCGCCTTGTTCGCCACCGACCTGCCGCTGCCCGGGCCCGCACCGGTTGTCGCTGGCGTGGTCACCGCGATCATCACCTTGGCGGGCTTCGGTCTGCCGGCGCTGCTTGGCATCCAACGGGTGCCGGTGATGCGCGTGTTGCGGCGTGAACTCGGTGCGCCGCCACCCGCGGCCTGGGTGTTGATCGCCTGTGCCGTCGCCGCACTCGCGGTGCTGCTGTTGTGGCAGGCGCGGGATGTCGTGCTGGCGGGGCTCGTGCTCGGCGCGTTGGTCGGCGCCACAGCCGCGCTCTACGCCCTCGCTGCGGCACTGCAGTGGCTGGCTGGCCGCATGCGCGGCAAGCTGCGGCCCGGTTGGCGTTTCGGCTTCGCCGCAATCGCCCGCCGTGGGGCCTTCGGCCGCTTGCAGCTCGCGGCCACCGGGCTCGGCCTGCTGTCGATGCTGCTGCTCTCGACCGTCGGCACCGATCTGCTGCGCACCTGGCAGCGCGAGTTGCCAGAGGATGTGCCGAACCTCTTCCTGGTCAACGTGCAACCCGACGACGCCACCTCGGTGCAAGGGCGCCTGGAGGAGATGACTGGCGACGCGGTGGACATCTACCCCATGACCCGCGGGCGCCTGGTGGCGATCAACGGCCAGAGCGTGGTGCCAGAGGACTTCATTGAGGAAGCCCGTCGCACCGTGTCGCGCGAGTGGAACATGACCTCGGCCGAGCTGCTCCGGCCCGACAACATCATCGTCGACGGCGACTGGTGGGCGCCCGGCAGCAGGGTCGACGAGGTGTCGCTGGAGGAAGAGCTCGCCGAGGAGCTCGGTGTCGGCATCGGCGATCGCATGACGCTGCGGGTTGCCGGGGTGGATGTCGAGGCCACCATCAGCTCGCTGCGCAAGGTGGACTGGGGCAATTTCAAACCCAACTTCTTCGCCATCCTCCACCCTTCGGTGCGCGAGAACCTGGCGACGACCTACATGACCAGCGTACGGCTCGACGACAACCAACGCGACGGCGCGGTCGCCGACATCGTGCGCGACCACCCCGGCGTGACGGCACTCGACGTGCGCTCGCTGATCGAGCGGGTGACCGGCCTGATCGATGCCGGCGCGGGCGCGGTGCGGTACACCCTGGTGCTGACACTGCTTGCCGGCGCCGTGGTGTTGGTCGCCGGGGTGCAGGCCTCGACGGCGGTGCGGATTCGCGAGTCGGCGCTGCAGCGGGTGCTCGGCGCGAGTCGACGCGAGGTGCGTCGGGCCGTGCTCGCCGAGTTCGCGTCGCTCGGGGCTGCCGCCGGCTTTGTGGCCGCGGTGGTCGCGCTGCTCGCCGGCCAGCTGGTGGCTCGACTGGTGTTCGAAGTCGACCTCTCACCCTCGTTGTGGCCGCTGATCGTCGGGCCACTCGGCGGCGGGCTCGGGCTGGCCCTGGCCGGTTGGCTCGCGGCCCGCGGTGCAGCCGGTCAACCGCCCGGGGTGCTGTTGCGGCGTCTCTGAGCGCCCCCGCCCGGACCGCCCGGACAGATGCACCTCTGTGCCACCGACCGGGCGGCGTGGGATAATCTCCGCGCTGCGCACGCCCCGTGTGCCGAGGAGAGCCGGCCATCAAACACGCACTGCACGTCGACGAGTCGGTCGCCGATTCACCGGACACGGTGCTCGAAGACCTCACCGCCGCGCTTGCGGAGAGCGACGCGGCACGCGTGCAGGACGCGGTGGAGCTCGCCTGGCCGGTGCACCTTCGCGAAGCCGAGGCGAGCCCGGTCAAGGCGGCCATCATGCTGCGTCGTCTCGGCGCCGACGCCGAGACGCGGGTCGCGGCCCTGCTCGCACCCGGTGCGGCTGGGGGTGGTCTCTCACTCGACGCCGTCAACGAGCGCTTCGGTTCGTCCGTGGCCAGCCTGGTGAAGAACGTCCGCTGGATGGACAGCTTCGCCGAGGCCGCAGGCCAGACGGCAACCGGGGATGTCGATGGGCGCTCGGAAACCATCCGGCGCATGCTGCTGACCACCGTCGATGATGTGCGCGCGGTGCTCGTCAAGCTGGTGTACCAACTCGGTCTGCTTCAGCGGCTGCGCCAGTCCGACGCCGGGGATCGCCAGCGCATCGCCCGTGAAACGCTCGACATCTACGCGCCGCTCGCCAACCGCCTCGGCGTGGCGCAGCTCAAGTGGGCGCTCGAAGACCTCGCCTTTCGCGAATGCGAGCCCGAGGCCTACAAGCGCGTTGCACGCGCGCTGGAGGAGCGCCGAACGGACCGTGAACAGTACGTCGAAGAGTTCGTCCAGACCCTGCGCGGGCTGCTCGACAAGGTCGGCTTCGACGCGGCGCACGTTTCCGGTCGCGCCAAGCACCTCTACAGCATCTGGCGCAAGATGGTGCGCAAGCGCCTCGAGTTCGACCAGCTCTTCGACGTGCGCGCGGTGCGCGTGTTGGTCGACGACGTGCGCGAGTGTTACGCGGTGCTCGGCATCGTGCACAACGCCTGGGCGCCGATCCCGAGCGAGTTCGACGACTACATCGCCAACCCCAAGGAGAACGGGTACCGCTCACTCCACACCGCGGTGCTCGGCCCGGGCGGCCGGCCCGTCGAAGTGCAAGTGCGTACCCGCGACATGGACCGCGATGCCGAGCTTGGCGTGGCAGCGCACTGGGCCTACAAGGAGGGCGGGGCGTTCGACCAGCGCCTGCAGCAGAGCATCACGGTGCTCCGTCAGTTGCTGGACGGCGAGGGCGATGTCAGCCAGTTGGCCAGCGAGGCACTCGGTGAGCGGGTGTATGTGTTCACACCGAACGGTGACGTCAAGGACCTGCCGCTCGGCGCAACGCCGCTCGATTTCGCCTACGCCGTGCACACCGAGATCGGCCACCGGTGCCGGGGTGCCAAGGTCAACGGTGCGATCGCCGCGCTGAACCGAACGCTCGAAACCGGTGACCGCGTCGAAGTGCTCACTGCGCGGGACGCGCGGCCGAGCCGCAACTGGTTGTCACGCGAGCTTGGTTACCTCGCCAGCAGCCGTTCACGCGCCAAGGTGCGGGCCTGGTTCAACGCGCGTGACTTCGACGAGAACCTGGCCGAGGGACGGCACATCATCGAGTCCGAGCTGCGGCGCCAGAACGCGCACCAGCTCAGTGCCGAGGACCTCGTCAAACCGATGCGGCAGGAGAGCCTGACAGCATTGTGCGTTGCGCTTGGCCGTGGCTCGATCGGCTACTCGCAGCTGACCGGCGCGATCGAAACCCTGCGCCGACCGGTGAAGCAACAGCCGCTGTTCAAACCCAGCCAGCTCGAGCGCCCCGCGCCTGGCGAAATCAGTGTGCGCGGTGTCGGCCAGTTGCTGACGCGCCTGGCACCCTGTTGCAACCCCGTTCCCTACGACGACATCGTCGGTTTCATCACCCGCGGCAAGGGCGTGACGGTGCACCGCAAGGACTGCAACAACGTGGTCAACCTCTCCGGCGCCGATATCCAGCGGCTGATCGAGGTGGAGTGGGGCATCGAAACGTCGGGTCGCTACACCGCCAAGCTCCGTATCGAAGCCTGGGACCGCAACGGCTTGTTGCGCGACATCTCGGCGGTGTTCAGCAACGCCCAGATCGGGCTGTCAGCGATGAAGCTCGACACCGACCCGGCAGAGAACATCACCGTGATCCACCTGAGTTGCGACGTCCCTGACGGCGACGCCCTGAACACCGCGATGACCCGCCTGCACCAGGTCCCGAATGTCATCGACGTGCGGCGGGAGGCGAACTGATGCGCAAGGCCGAGCGGGCCGACTACGTCATGGCCCGCCTGCAGGCGCTCTACCCCGAGACACCGGTACCTCTGGACCACAGCAACACCTACACCTTGCTGGTGGCCGTGTTGCTCTCGGCGCAGTGCACCGATGCGCGGGTCAACACCGTCACGCCCGCGCTCTTCGCGCACGCCGACAACGCCACCGCGATGACCGCGGTGCCGTTCGAGACCATCGCGCGCATCGTCAAACCCTGCGGCCTCGCACCGCGCAAGGCCGAGGCCATCGCCCGCCTCTCGGAGATCCTGGTGGCCGAGCACGGCGGTGAGGTACCGGCGGACTGGCAGGCGCTCGAAGCGTTGCCGGGGGTGGGGCACAAGACCGCGTCGGTGGTCATGAGTCAGGGCTTTGGTGTGCCGGCGATGCCGGTCGATACCCACATTCACCGGCTCGCGCAACGCTGGGGCCTGAGCAACGGCAAGAGCGTCGAGCAGACCGAGCGCGACCTGAAAAGGCTCTTTCCCGAATCGAGCTGGAATGCCTTGCACCTGCAGATCATCTTCTACGGGCGCGAGCACTGCACCGCGCGCGGCTGTGATGGCACGGTCTGCGAGATCTGTCGAACCTGTTACCCGCGCCGGCGCAAACCGGTGGTCACACGCAAGGCCTGAGGGGCGTGTGAGCGCTCAGGCGTCGGAGGTCGGAAACGCCGCTTCGGGGCGGTAGTGCGCGAAGCTGCTGAGCGTCTGTGCGTTGCACTCGTCTTGCCAGCGTGAGCCCGGCACCACCGCCGACACGCAGGGAAAACGGGTACGGTAGCCCTCGGTCTGCGGGTTCGCCTCGATGGCGATTGCCACCAGCCCTGCCACCACGCCGGCCTGGCGCTGCACCAGCTCAATAGCGCCTTGCATCGTCCCACCGGTCTCGATCCACTGGTCGACCAGCAGCACCCGCGTGCCCGCAGCAAACGCCGGCAAACGCATCTCCATGTCCTGGGTTCGGCCAGAGTAGTTGCTGAACGACACTTTGTCGGTGTCCACGCACAGCTTGCCGGCCTTGCGAATCGGCAGGAAGCCGCAACCCGAACGCGCGGCGAGCGCCGCGCCGAGTACAAAGCCCATGGCGTCGAGGCCCGCGACCACATCGTAGTCGACCTCGCCGAGGTCGCTCATCAGGTCGTCGAGGAGGTCGGTGAACGCGCGTTGGTTGATGTAGATCGAGGTCGGGTCAAGCCACGCAAAATGTTCGCCTTTGGTGTTCGGCGCCATGATGTTCAGGTACCAGCGGTCGTCGCGCGGGCCTTTGGCGGAGTCAGTCATGTGCGGTGTCCTGGCCGAGCTGTCGCGACACCGCCATCAGCGCGTCGAGGCGGTCGGGGTCGATGTCGTAAAAATTGTCGGGGTGGTTGATGCCGGTGGCGACCATGAAACAGTCGACGTCGCCGTAGTCGCGTGCGTTCTCGGGTGTGATCCCGGAGGCGAGGGCGAGTGGCGCGGTGCCGATGGCCTCGCGGAAGGTGCCAACCTTGCCGAGGTCGGCCTGGTGGCCGGTGGCCACACCGGACGTGGTCACCACATCCATCTGCGGCACGGCGTTGCGTGCCGCGCTGGCGTAGTGTCGCGGCGCGACTTCGCGCTGCTTCTTGAAACAGGTGCCACCGAAATACAAGCCGTCCCAGCCGCTGTTGGCGCGAACCGCGGCGATCTCGCTGGCCTCGGTGTCGCGGCCGTGCTCGTCGACGCAGGCGTCATCTGCCCAGTAGGCATCGACGCGGCAGCCCTCGGCCTGCAGGGTCGCCAGCATCGGAAACGCGTGTCGTCCGGTGACCGCGAGGAAATTCACGCCAAGCCAGAGTGACGGGCAGCGCGCGCGCACGTCGCGGATGATCGGCAGAAACCGCGCGGGCTCGAAGTCGTGGTTGATCAGAAAACAGCCGGGCGCACCGGCGGCAATCACGGCCCGCACGTTCTGCAAGGTGCGCGCGCTGTCGAGCACGTGGATGACCGGCAACACCACCGGGCCGACGGACTTGAACGCGGCGTGGAAGTCGATGCGATTCATCCGCGTATCCTACGTCGCGCGCACCGGTTTGCGAAGCGCAAGGGCGGTCGAGCACTCTGCGGGGCAAGGCGGCCATGGCCCGGGTTGCGTCCCGAATGCCCCACGGTAGTGCGCCGGCGCACCACCCTGTTCGCTTTCAAACGCACCGCGGTTTCTGATAGGTTGGGGGCGTTTCGTGGGCGTGCCGAGTCGCGGACGATCACGACACCCAATGGCCTTCTCACAGCAACCCTTCGGAGCACACCATGGCTGATGACACACCCCGGAAATCGATGAACAGACGCGACGTCTTGCGCATGGGCGGCGGCGCTATCCTGTCTGCGCCCTTCATCAGCCGTGCGTGGGCGACCACCACCGAGATCAACATGCTGGCCTGGTACGGCCACGGTGAGCCCGACATCGTCGGCGAGTTCGAGGAAGCCAACAACGTCAAATTCGTACCCAAGTACTACGCTGGTGGCGACAACATGCTCGCCTTGATCGCGCAGTCGCCGCCGGGCACCTACGACCTTATCCTCTCCGACGCGGAGTTCGTGCAGCAGCTCAACGCCGCGGGCTACATCGACCCGCTCGACGCGGCCGACTACCCCTTTGACGACATGCTGCACAGCGATTTCACCGAGTTTCCCGGGCACTGGAAGGACGGCACGCTGTACTCGATGATGGTGCGCTGTGGCCACTTGGGCGTGTCGTACAACACCACGGCGGTCAGTGCCGAGGAGGCGACGAGCTACGACGCCTTCTGGAAGAAAGAACTCGCCGGCAAGGTCGGGCACTTCGACTGGCACCTGCCGAGCCTCGGCATGATGAGCCTCAAGAACGGCAACGGCGCCGCGCTCTGGGACCTCGACGACGCGGCGTGGCAGGCGGTGCAGGACACCACGATGAGCCTGCGGTCGCAGATCGGCGGCTACTTCGATTACGGCGGCACCTTCAACGGGCTGAAGAACGGTGAGATGCTGGCGATGTGCGGCATCGGAGACTGGATCACCGGTGCACTCGAACGCGATGGCGCTCCGGTTGCCTCGGCGATTCCGAAAGAGGGCGGTATCCAGTGGACCGAGAGTTACTCGATCGGCAAGGGCAGCGAGAAGGCTGACATCTGCAAGAAGTTCATCCAGTACATGCTGTCGCCGGCCGGTCAGGTCAAATCGGCGCAGATGCTCGCGTACCCGGGCTTCTGCATCACCAAGGCGGGCCGCGCGGCGCTGATCGAACAGGACCCGGCGGAAGCCAAGCGCAGCCACCAGATGGACGGCATGCCGAACGAGCCGATTGCGTTGATCAACGACGGCCGGGTGCACTACCGCGATATCCCGCAGCAGCAGAGCCTCGAAGACTGGAACGACTTCTGGTCCGAGTACAAGAACGCCTGATACCGCTGATGCCCGTGTGCACCGGCAATCGGTCGGTGCGCAACGGACCCTGCTGGCCTGGCCAGACCGCGCTGCACGGCACGCCCAGGGCCGTCGGCGATTCAACGACCCCGTTTCCACGCCTGGAGGGCGCGTGCAGTTCACTCTCCCCTGTGCCTCGGGTGGTCGCCGGTGTCGCGCGACATGACGCGCAAGCCCGACGTCTACGCCCTCACGTGGCGGCTGCCGATCATCCTGTGGCAGGTGTTGTTCTTCGTTGGCCCCTTGCTGTTCATGGTGGCGATCTCGTTTTATCTGGTGAAGAACTACCGGATGACCGAGGCGTTCGAGTTCGTCAACTGGCAGAAGATGCTCTCGCGCAGCTACTTCTGGGACAGTTACTGGTACACGCTGTTCATCGCCACCGTGAGTGCGATCACCGCCATGCTGGTCGCGTTTCCGGCGGCTTACGCGCTGGCCTTCAGAGCGTCGGAATCGGTCCGCCGTTTCGCCATCTTTCTGCTGATCATCCCCTTCTTCTCGTCGTACATCGTGCGGACCTTTTCCTGGTATGTGATCCTCGCCGAGAGCGGGGTGTTGAACGCGGCGCTCGGCTACGTCGGACTCGGGCCGTTCAAGATGCTCAACACCCACTTCGGCACGCTGGTCGGTTACCTCACGCTGACGCTGCCGCTCGCCGTTATCCTCCAGACGGTCAGCATGGCGAATATCGACAAGACGCTGGTCGAAGCCGCGCGCAACCTCGGCTGCAAACCGCTGGCGACCCTGTGGCGGGTGATCATCCCGCTGGCGAGCACCGGGCTGATCGTCGCGATGTTGTTCTGTTTCATCCTGAGCTTCGGTGACTTCGTCGCGCCGTTCTACCTCGGCGGCTCGCAGGAGCCAACCCTGCCGATCCTGATCCTCGACACCACCAAGTCGGGGCAACAGTGGCCACGTGCTGCAGTGGTGGCCATCATGATGATGGCGACGCTCTTCACCGTGGCGTTCGCCGCGATTGCCTTTGCCTACCGGAAAGGGGGTGCTCGGTGAGGCTGTCCAACGCGGTGTTTGGCGCCTATGTGCTCGCCGTGTTTGCCTTCGTGTTTGCGCCGATTGCGTTCAGCCTGGTGTTCTCGTTCAATTCGCAGCGCTTTCCGACGATCCCGCTGGGGGACTTTTCCACCGAATGGTACGAGAAGATCCTCGCGGACCCCGACGTCTGGAAGGCCGCGATCAACTCGCTGACGGTCTCGGCCTGTGCGGCGTTGATCGCGACCTTTCTGGGTTTTTGCACAGCTTACTCCGACTACCGCTACCGGTTCCGCTTCAAGGGGGCCTTCCTCGCGCTGATTCTTCTGCCGCCGACGATCCCGCTGATCATCATGGCGCTCGCCATGCTCGCCTGGCTGTCCAAGCTTGGCTTGTCGGGCCAGCTGGGGTCGATCATCATCGCGCACTCGGTGCTTACTGCGCCGTTCGCGATGGCGATCATCCGGCTGCGGTTGAACCAGATGGACCCCGATCTCGAGTCGGCTGCCTGGAACCTCGGTGGCAGTGAGTGGCAGACGATGTGGCACGTCATTTTGCCGTTCTGCCGGCCGGCAATCGTCTCGGCGCTCTGCCTCGCGGCGGCGGTCTCCTTCGACGAGTTTGCCGTCGCGTGGTTCGTCTCCGGGCTCAACCAGACCGTGCCCGTCGTCATCCTCGAAATCGTGCAAGGCAACATCGATCCCCAGGTGAACGCCATTGGCACCTTCGTCTTTCTGATCTCCATCACGCTGATCGTGCTCGCCCAGGTGGTGTTCATCAGCCGTCGCGTCAAGGGCCACAGCCACCATGTCTGAACCACTTGCCCGCTTTAGCCAGGTGCGGAAGCAGTTCGGCGACTTCGTCGCCGTCGAGAACATGAACCTCGAGATCGCCCGCGGCGAGTTTCTCGCGATCATGGGTTCCTCGGGCTGCGGCAAAACCACGACCTTGCGCATGCTGGCGGGTCTGGAGACGCCGACCACCGGCGGGATCCACATCGACGGGCGGCTCATGAACGACGTCAAACCGCACGAGCGGGATACGCCGTTGGTCTGGCAATCGCTCGCCCTGTTTCCGTTTCTGAGTGCGCGCGAAAACGTCGAGTTCGGACTGAAGATGCGCGGCGTGGCTGCGCCGGAGCGCCGACGACGCGCCCTCGATTGGCTCGAGCGCATGGAGATCGGGGCCTTTGCCGACCGCGACATCAGTACGCTGTCCGGCGGGCAGCGGCAACGCGTCGCCCTGGCGCGTTCGTTGGTGATGGAGCCGGAGATGTTGTTGCTCGACGAGCCGCTCTCGGCGCTCGACGCCAACCTCGTGATCCGCATGCAGGCGGTGCTGACCCAACTGCAGCGCGAGCTCGGCATCACTTTCGTCTACGTGACCCATTCGCAGTCCGAAGCCTTCGCCATGGCGGACCGCGTGGTGATCATGAGCCAGGGTCGGATCGACCAGATCGGCACACCCAAGGACATCTACCGGGCACCTGCGAACCGCTTCGTCGCTGAATTCGTGGGCCGCAACAACATCCTGGCCGGCGAGGTCACCGGAAACGACGCCGGCGACGCCGCTGTGGCGACCCCGTCCGGCCGCTACCGGGTCCCCGGCACCGCGGCAGGTGAGGGGGCGCGGATCGAGTTCGTCGTTTCGGCGGACCGTGTGTCGGTGTCGACCGAGGCACCCGACGACGCCAACCGCGTGCAGTGCACGTTGATATCCGAGGAGTTTGTTGGCTCGGTGGTCACACTCTTCTGCGAGAGCGACGACGGCACCGAATTCAAGGTCCAGGTCCAGGAGCGCGAGCTCAACCAGCACGAGCTCAGCAGTGGTGACACGGTCTGGCTCAGTTGGCGTCCCGAGGACGTGCACGTCCTCGACGGCGATTGACACGCCCACGGAACGGAGGCACGGCATGTTGCGCAACCCCATCCCCTGGCCAAACGGTGCACGGTGCGCCGTCGCCATCACCTTCGACATGGACGCCGACAGCCTGATCCACATCGCCAGGCCCGCCGACAGCCACCGACGGCTCTACCCGACCTCGATGGGGCGGTATGGGCCCAACGTGGCCTTGCCGCGTATCCTCGACACCTACCGCCGATTCGGTTTGTCGCAGTCCTTCTTCATTCCGGGCTGGTGCCTGGAGACCTACCCCGAGACCGCCGAAGCCATTTTGCAAGGCGGACACGAAATCGGCTACCACGGCTACCTGCACGAAGACCCGATCGTGACCTACGGTGAGCAGCGCGCGTGGTTCGATCGCACCTTGGCCGTGCATGCGCGGGTGTGCGGTGGTGCGCCGGCCGGCTATCGGGCTCCGGTGTACAACATCACCGACGAGGTGCTGGATCTCCTGATCGAGCACGGTTTCCGCTACGACAGCTCGATGATGGCCGACGATATCCCCTACCGGGTCGAGACCGCGCGCGGCGGGTTGTACGAGATGCCGGTGCACTGGGGCACCGACGACTGGCCGCCGTTCGCGCACTACGAGGAAATCGGCTACATGATGCCGGTGCAGGCGCCGAGTGCGGGCCTTGCAGGCTTCTGGGAGGAGTTCGAGGCGCAGTATGCGGTCGGCGGGTTCTTCATGCTGATCGTGCACCCGTTTCTGACCGGTCGACTCGCGCGCTGGCGGTTGGTCGAAGCCTGGATCGAGCGCACCCTGAACGAACGCGACGTCTGGTTCACCACACTCGGCGGCATCGCCGACCACCTCGATGCGCTGACCGCGGCGGGCAGCTGGCAACCGTCGACCGAGCGGCTGCCGTACGTCGACTCACCGCCGGCCGGCAGCTGACGGCGCCTGCCCCGGACAGCCGCAGGCTCAGGGGTGCTGTCGCAGCACCAGCGTGCCGTCGCGCTGGACGAGTTCGAGCTGACCGAGAAAGCTCATGCCGAGCAGCACGTGGTCGCCGCTCATGCGCGGGTTGATGCTGGCGTTCACGCGTGGCAGTTCGATCCCACCGAGGCGCACACGGTTGATGACCGTGTCATAGACCGTGATCGTGCCATTCGCGGTACGTGCGCGGGACGCCCGACCCCGGGTCAGGCCGGCGCGCTCTGCCAGCTCGGCCGACAACACCACGTCGGTCGCGCCAGTGTCGAGCAGGAAGCGTGCGCGTTGCCCGTTGACCTCGCCGCCAGCGACGAAGTGACCCTGGCGGTTGGCCCGCAGGGTCACCTCCACGAGTTCACCGCGCGTGCGCGTGTCGGGGTTGTCATTGGGGTTGTGGCGGTCGTCGAGTGTGCGGTTGAACACCAACGCGAGCAGGGCACCGCCGACGACCCAGGCGAGGGCCATCATGACCAGACCGGTTCGCCGCGTGCTCACCGTGTGCTGACCTCGGCCAGGCCGTGGCTGGCGTCGCGCACGGCCCGTTGCAGGGCATCGAGTTGGTCCGACGGTACGCTGCTCAGCAGTTCGACGCTGTCGGTGTAGCGCGTGTCTTCAACCGGTGCCGTGTGTGCGGCCAGCACACGACGCAACGCGGACTCGGCGGCGTACGGGCCGGTGACGCGCACGGCGGTCCGCGCACGCCAGGGCTGTGTCTCGAGGGTGGCCAGTGCATCGGCCACCGCCTGCGTGTAGGCGCGCACCAGCCCGCCGGTGCCCAGTTTGGTGCCGCCGAAGTAGCGTGCGGTAGCGGCAACCACAAAGCCGATTTCGCCGTGCTGCAGCACGTTGAGCATGGGTTTTCCGGCGGTGCCGCTCGGCTCGCCGTCGTCCGAGCAGCCCACGGCCGTGGTGTGCCCCGGGGCACCGGCAATGAACGCCCAACAGACGTGGTTCGCGGTGGGGTGATGCGCGCGTTGCCGAGCGATGCAGGCCTCGGCGTCACGTGCGCTGCCGGCGTGCGCGATGTGGGTCAAGAAGCGCGACCGCTTGATCTCGAGCACCGCGTCCACCGGGCCAGCGGGTATGAGGCAACGCATGGCGACGGCTCAGGCCGCCCAGAGGACAGCCGGGCGGGTGTCGACCCGGGGCACGTCGGTCGCGTGCCCGGGTGTGCCACGGTCGGGCCGCGCTCGGTCGGGCAGCTCCCGGCCGGACCGCTCCCGGCCGGACCGCCTCACGTCATCGCAGCGTCGGTCTGCAGCAGGTCGTGCACCTCGTTGACCGCGACCGACAGCATGGCGAAGTCGGTCGACTCGGCGGCCTTGATCTCGCTCATCAGCCGTTGGTAGCTGCGCAGGTGGCTCTCGCCGTTGTCGGCCCATTTCTGTACCAGCGTGTCCGCTTTTTTCGCGCCCTTGACCGTGGTGATCACTTCGGCGGTCAGCTTGCGTTGTTGGTTGTGCAGGTCGGCGCGCAACCGCGACTTTGCCAGGCTGTGCCAGTGGTTGTTGACGCTGATCTCGGCGATCTGGTCGCGCAACCATTGGAGTTCCAGTCGGGCGCCGAGTTCAAAGTACACGCTGGCGACGAGGCTCACGTCGCTGCCGGTCTGCTTCGCCACCTCGACCACGTCGAGGGCGGATGACAGCGGCACCACGTTGGCCACACGGGCGGCCAGTTCGCGGCTGACGCCGGCGCCGACGAAGTAGGCCGCGCGCGCCTCCAGCGATTGGCGGTTGATGATCGCGAGCGGCTTGGGCAGTGCTTCAATCAGGGTGTGCAGATCCGCCTGGTAATAGTCGATGCTGTCGGTGATGGCCCCCTGAGCCCGGCGGGCGCGCACCAGCCAGTGAATCGATCGCTCGACCAGACCCCGCACCAGGATCATGAGGTCGCTCTGCACCGACGACGAGACTTTGTTGTCCAGCGCCTCGATGTCCCGCCACAGACCGTCCATGTCGAACAGCGAGACGGTGACGACGAAGGCGCGCATCAGGTCCGCCACCTCGGCGCCGATCTCGCTGCGCAGGCGAAACGCGAAGCTTGGCCCCAACCGGTTGACGAAGGCGTTGGTCAGCACGGTCGCAATGATTTCACGCCGCAGCCTGTGGTGCGCCATCTGATCGCGGTAACGCTCGGCCAGCAAGGCCGGAAAGTAGTCAACCAGCACCTGCATCAGGAAGGGGTCGTCCGGGACGTCGGACTCGAGCACCTCGGTGTACAGGGTCATCTTCGCGTAGGACACCAGCACCGCCAGTTCCGGCCGCGACAGGCCCTCGCTCGCGGCCAGGCGTTCGGCAATCTGCTCCTTGTCAGGCAGGAACTCGAGCGACCGGTTGAGTTGCCCGGCGACTTCAAGGTCGGTCATGAACCGTCCGTGTTCGCTCATCAGGGAAGGCGCTTGCGCGGCTGCAAGCGTGATGCATTGGGTCTGCTGGTAGTTGTCCTCGAGCACCAACAGGCCCACTTCGTCGGTCATGGCCTCCAGCGTCTTGTTGCGCTGCTTCTCGGTCAATTCGCCCTGCTCGACCACCTGGTCGAGCAGGATCTTGATGTTGACCTCGTGGTCCGAGCAGTCCACACCTGCACTGTTGTCGATCGCGTCGGTGTAGTTGAGTGCGGTGGTTTCGCCGATCCCGTGTCGCCGCGCGAATTCGATGCGTCCGGCCTGGGTGACGCCGAGGTTGCCGCCCTCGCCGATCACACGGCAGCGCAACTCGGTGGCGTCCACCCGCACGGCGTCGTTGGCGCGATCTGCCGCGTCGGCGTGGGTTTCGTCTGATGACTTGATGTAGGTGCCGATGCCACCGTTCCAGAACAAGTCCACCGGCGCCTTGAGGATGCCGTTTATCAGCTCGTTTGGTGTCAGGGTGGTTTTTTCAAGGCCGAGTGCATTGCATGCGAGTTTCGTCAAGGTAATCGACTTGGCACTGCGCGCGTAGATGCCGCCGCCTTCGGAGATGAGGTCGAGGTTGTAGTCTTCCCAGGTGGTGCGCGGCGTCTCGAACAGGCGCTGGCGCTCGGCGAAGCTGCTGGTCGCGTCCGGCGACGGGTCGATGAAGATGTGCATGTGGTTGAACGCGGCCACCAGGCGGATGTGCTCCGAGAGCAGCATGCCGTTGCCGAACACGTCGCCGCCCATGTCGCCGACGCCAACCACAGTGAAGTCCTCGGTTTGGGTGTCGACACCGATTTCGCGGAAATGCCGCTTGACCGATTCCCAGGCACCCCGCGCCGTGATCCCCATGCCCTTGTGGTCGTAACCGTTGGAGCCGCCTGAGGCGAAGGCGTCGCCGAGCCAGAAGCCGTATTCCTTGGAGACGCTGTTAGCGAAATCGGAGAAGGTCGCGGTGCCCTTGTCGGCAGCAACGACCAGGTAGGGGTCGTCTGGGTCGTAGCGCACGACGTCGGTCGGTGGCACGATCTCGCCCGCGACGAGGTTGTCGGTCAGGTCGAGCAGGCCGCGCAGAAAGGTCTTGTAGCAGGCCACGCCCTCGGCCATGAAGGCCTCTCGGTCGCCGGGAGCCGGCGCCTGCTTGAGCACGAATCCGCCTTTTGAGCCGACCGGCACGATGACGGCGTTCTTGACCATCTGCGCCTTGACCAACCCGAGGATCTCGGTGCGAAAGTCCTCGCGCCGGTCTGACCAGCGCAGACCACCGCGCGCCACCTTGCCGCCGCGCAAATGCACGCCTTCGACACGCGGCGAGCAGACGAAAATCTCGAACATCGGACGCGGCAGCGGGATACCCTCGATCTGCGCCGGGTCGAGTTTGATTGACAGGTAGTCCTTGTGTTGGCCCGCGCCGTCACGTTGAAAGTGGTTGGTGCGCAGGGTCGCGCTGACGAGGTTGCGGAAGGTCCTGAGAATCCGGTCTTCGTCGAGGCTCGCAACGTGCTCGAGTTGGGCGTCGATCTCGGCGTCGATGCGCGCGACGGTGTCGGCATTGTCTGCCGCCTGAGCGGGGTCGAAGCGGGCGTGGAAAAGGGCAACGATGTCGCGGACGATCGCGGTGTTGCTGTGCAGGCTGGTCGCGATGTACTGCTGCGAGAACGGGCTGCGGATCTGCTGCATGTATTTCGACAGCGCCCGCAGCACCAGCACGTCACGCCAGCTCAGGCCGGCCTGAACAACCAACTGGTTCAGGCTGTCGTTTTCAACTTCCCCGCGCCAGACGCGGGCAAACGTCTCGATGAATTGTTCGGATACGGCGTCCGGGTCGATGTGTTGCCCGTCGCGTGCGCGCAGGGTGAACTCGTGCAGGTGGAAAGTGATACCGTCGCTGCGCTGGACAATGAAGGGGTGCTCGCCGATCACGCGCAGGCCCATGTTCTCGAGCACCGGCAGCACGTCGGACAGCTCCACCGAGGCGTTCGGCGAGTAGAGCTTGAAGTGCACCACGTTTTCGTCTGCCAGCAGCGGACGGAAGAACTGCAGGGCCAGGTCGCCGCTCTCGGCGATCGATTCCATACGCTCGACGTCGAAAACCGAGGCCGAGGCCTGGAAGGCGTCCTTGTACGCCGCGTCGAAGCCGCCGCCGTAGAGCGCGAAGAGGGCGTTGCCGCGTTCCTCGCCGCAGTGGTCGTGGAGGCTCTCGGCGAACTGGTCCTCCCAGCTGCGCGCGACGTCGATCAGTTTCTGCTCGAGTGCCGCCCAATCGATGTCGTGGTCCAATGCGTTGCTGCGGCTCCAGATCACGTAGTTCAGCCGGGCCAGGGCCGAGCCCGACGAGAATTCGGTGTCGAACTCGACGTCGTAGCCGTCGAGGGAATCGGCGAGTATCGCCTGCACCGCCAGTCGCAACTCGCGGCCGTACTTGTCGCGCGGCACGTACACCAGACAGTTGTAGAACCGGCCGAAACGGTCGCGTTGCCCGAACAACGCCACACGTTGGCGCTCCTGCAAGTGCAGGATACCGGTGACCATCGCGGTCAGCTCGGGTGCCTTGGTCTGCAGGAACATGTCGCGGGGGAAGGTCTCGATGATGTCGGCAAACTGCTTGCCGTCGTGACCGTAGGGGTTCAACTTGGTCGCCTTGATCGCGGTCTTGGCGCGACGTCGCAGCAGCGGGATGTCGCTGACCAGGGCGCGGTATGCGTGCGACGTGAACAAACCGAGGAAGCAGCGCCACGCACTGATCTCACCGGCATCATTGCGCACACTGACCGCGATCAGGTCCATGCGGGCGTCGCGGTGCACGGTGGCGTGCAACGCCGACTTGGTCACCAACAACGGGCTCTCGTCGTCGATCAGCACGTCGGCCTGGGGCAACACGTCCCGCGCGGTCTGCGCGTCCGAGCCGCGGCGGTTGTGAATCGCGCAGAGCGACGCCTTCTTGTTGAGCTTGAGCTGTTTGCCCGCGACGGCGTACTCGCAATAACCCAGGAAGGTGAAGTGGCCGTCGCGCAGCCACTGCATGAAGGCGCTGCCCTCGGCCGCTGCGGCGTCGCCTTCACGCGCGCCGAGCTCGGCGACGCAGAGGTCGGCGCGTTCGAGCATCGTCGGCCAGTCCTGTGTGGCCGCCGTGACGTCGGTCAACACGCCTCGCAGGTTGATTTCGAGTGCCCGCAGGGTCTCGGTGTCGGTGCGTTTGTCCACCTGGATCTGCACCCAGGCCTCACGGTGGGTGTCCGCCGTTTCGACGTCGGCGAGGCCGGAGAGTCGACCGGCACTGTCGCGCTCGGCAGCCAGAATCGGGTGCACAGTCAGGTGCACTGTCACGCCCGCTCGGGCCAGCGCGTGTTGCAATGAATCGACGAGGAACGGCCGATCGTCAGTCACCAACTCGACGATGGTGTGTGGCGATTGCCAGCCGTGGCGCTCGGCGTGCGGGTTGTACACCCTGAGGTGCGCTTCGCCGGGTTTGCGCTTCTCTGCCGCCGCCCAGTGGGCCAGTGCCGCGCCACTCAAATTCGCAGGTGTGCTGCCTTGCAGGTCGGCAAGTGGCACGCCACTGTAGTACTGGCTGATAAAGGAGCCGATGCGGGCGCGCTGGTCGCGCGGGATCACGGCTTCGCTTTCAACGAGAATGCGGTCTATGAGGTCTGCTGTCACGGTCACTGCCTTGTCGTGTGCGGTCGTCGAGAGGTTGGGCACGTCGTCGGTCTCCTGCGAAATCCGTTCGCCTTGATCGGCGACGGCGTGTCGCCAGGCAACCAATCGTCCGGCAGGAAGTGTGCCGTCACTGGCCAAGCGGTCATGGCTTGCCGCGCAGGGTGCTGGGCTCGCAGTGGCGCAGACGTGTTCGCGCCTAGCGTTACAGGCTGCCGCGCTGCGCGGTATCGCAGCGGCGGCACAGGTGTCGTTTCAGAGACAAACTCGCGTGCGCTGTGCCGATTTGCCGCACACCGCGTTCAGGCCTCGTCGCGGATGGCGCGCGTGACCTCGGCCGGCAGGCGCGGGCCGAAATGCGCGACCACGCGGGAAGCGGCGCGGCAGGCGAGTGCGGCGGCGTCGCGGTGCGGCGCCCCCTGGCTGAGCGCGAACAGGTAGGCGCCGGCAAACATGTCTCCGGCCCCGTTGCTGTCCACCGCGGTCACCCGGGTTGCGTCCACCGGCACGCGTCCCTCGGCAGTGAACACCGTGCAGCCGTTGGCGCCGTCGGTGATGACCACCGTGTCGGCGAGGTCGCGGCGCAGCGCCTCGCCGGCCGCCGCGATGGTGTCGGTTTCGGTCATGAGCAGGGCTTCGTCGCGGTTGCCGAACAGCAGCTCGATGCGGGGTGCCGCCATGGCCAGAAGGCCGTCGCGGAAGCCGGCGACCATGTTCACGTCGGACAATGTGAGCGCGGTGGGCACGCCGGCGTCGCGCGCGATGCGGTGTGCCTCGATCGCTGCCGCGCGGCCGGTCGGCGACGCGACCAGGTAGCCCTCGACGTACAGGAAGCGCGAGCGGGTGAGGGCGTCGGCGTCGATCGCACCACGGTCGATGTCGGCGGTGGCGCCGAGAAAGGTGGACATGCTGCGTTCGGTGTCGGGTGTGACCAGCACGATGCAGGTGCCTGTGTCACCGTCCGGGCGTGCGCTGCCAACGAGGTTGCTGTCGACCCCGTTGGCCGTCAGGTCGGTCAGGTAGAAATCGCCCGTCTCGTCGTTTGCCACGCGGCAGGAGTAGAAGCCGCGCCCGCCCAATTGCGCGAGTGCGATCACCGTGTTGGCGGCCGAGCCACCGCAGGCGCGGTGTGTGTCGCGCGTGCCGAGGCCGTCGATCAGGGCCTGGCGCCGGTCGGCGTCGATCAGGGTCATCAGGCCCTTGTCGACACCGAGGGTGCTGAGCTCGTCCTCGCTGACCCGGCATTCGAAATCGACCAGGGCGTTGCCGATGGCGTACAGATCGTAGTCACTCACGCGATGAAGGTCCTGTTGGCGGTCTGGAGATGTGGCGGTTGGCGGGCTAGAATTGCGGAGTTTAGCCGAGCACGGTCGGTTGCGTCGCGACCGACCGTGCTCCCCGAATCTGCAGAGCAGGGCGCCGACCGGGCCCGGCCAGACCCCGTCGAGTCGACACGGTGCGTTCTGCGCGCCAGAGTGGCGGGTGCGCCGGCACGGCTGCGCGAACCTGCGAACCGTTGAGATACGAGTGCTCCATCCATCTGTAAACTACGGATTCAGCGTCCCTGTGGAGTGTCGCCGCAAGGCGCAGCGCGAAGGCAATGGCGAACCCGTGTCGCGCGCTGGAACGACGCGGCGTGACACCACAGGGACGCCCTCAGGGTTAGCGTGTCAGCGCCCACTGACAGCGTTGCGCCTCTTGGCCATAGGGTGGCTATGGCCTGCGAGGCGCGCCTTGCTGTGAACGCTGACACGCTAACTGAACTCGCAGTTTACAAATGGATGGAGCACTAGCACCCATGCGCAGCCAAACCTGTGGCCAGGTAAACGCCACCCACGTCGGAGACACTGTCCAACTCTGCGGTTGGGTCAACAAGCGACGCGACCACGGCGGCGTGATCTTCGTCGACCTGCGCGACCGCGACGGTCTGGTGCAGGTGGTGTTCGACCCCGACACGCCGGCGGTGTTTGCGCTCGCCGAGCAGCTGCGCAACGAGTTCGTGATTCGCATGTCCGGGCGCGTGCGGCCGCGGCCCGATGGCACGGTGAACCCGGAGCTGAGCTCCGGCGAGGTCGAAGTGCTCGGCCTCGACCTCCAGATCCTCAACCGCAGCGAGACCCCGCCGTTCCAGCTCGATGACACCGAGGTCGGTGAAGAGCACCGCCTGCGCTACCGTTACATCGACTTGCGCCGACCTGCTGCCGTCGAGCGGCTCAAGCTGCGTCATCGCACCATCGCCGAGATGCGGCGCGTGCTCGACGACAACGGCTTCATCGAAGTCGAGACGCCGATGCTGACGCGCGCCACGCCCGAAGGGGCGCGGGACTACCTGGTGCCGAGCCGGGTTCACCCCGGGCAGTTCTACGCGCTGCCGCAGTCGCCGCAGCTGTACAAGCAGCTGCTGATGATGGGCGGCATGGACCGCTACTACCAGATCGCACGCTGCTTCCGCGACGAGGACCTGCGCGCCGACCGGCAGCCGGAGTTCACCCAGCTCGACGTCGAGATGTCCTTTGTCGAGGAAGAGGACGTCATGGGGCTGATGGAGCGCATGGTGCGTCAGGTGTTCAAGACGCAACTCGGTGTCGACCTCGCCGACCCCTTTCCGCGCATGACCTACGCCGAATCGATGGAGCGCTTCGGGGTCGACCGCCCCGACCTCCGCGTGCCGCTCGAACTCGTGACCGTCTCTGACCTCGTTGCCGACATCGACTTCAAGGTCTTTGCCGGGCCGGCCAACGACCCGAAAGGCCGGGTGGCAGCCCTGCGCGTGCCGGGTGGCAACGCGCTCACCCGCAAGGAGATCGACGGCTACACCGGGTTTGTCGGCCGCTACGGCGCGAAGGGCCTCGCGTACATCAAGTGCAACGACATCGCAGCCGGGGTCGAGGGCCTGCAATCGCCGATCGTCAAGTTCTTCTCGGAAGCCGCCCTTCGCGGTGTGCTCGAGCGCACCGGTGCCGAGAACGGCGACCTGATCTTCTTTGGCGCCGACGCCGCCAGCACGGTCAACGACGCCCTCGGCGCGCTGCGCGTGCGGGTCGGGCACGACATGAAGCTCGCCACCGACGGCTGGTGCCCGGTCTGGGTCGTGGACTTTCCGATGTTCGAGTACGACGAGCGGGACAAGCGCTGGAGCGCGATGCACCACCCGTTCACCGCGCCCTCGGTGGATGCCGAAGCGTTGCGGGCGGATCCCGGCAACGCGCTCTCGCGCGCCTACGACATGGTGCTCAACGGCATCGAGATCGGCGGCGGCTCGATCCGGATTCACAGCCCGGAGATGCAGGCGTCCGTGCTCGACCTGCTCGGCATCGACGCCGAGGAAGCCGAGGCCAAGTTCGGGTTTCTGCTGCGCGCGCTGCGCTACGGGGCGCCGCCGCACGGGGGCATCGCCTTCGGCCTGGACCGCATGGTCATGATGATGGCCGGTGCCGAGAGCATCCGCGACGTGATGGCGTTTCCGAAGACGCAGAATGCAAGCTGCCTGCTGACCGATGCCCCGGGCGACGTCGACGAGCGGCAGCTGCGCGAGTTGTCCCTGCGTCGCCGGTTGCCTGCCACCGAGAACTGAGTGGCCTACAAACGCCCCGAGTCGGTGTTGATCGTGGTCCGCAGCGCAACCGATCAGGTGTTGCTGCTGCGGCGCGCCGGCGCAGACGGCTTCTGGCAATCGGTCACGGGCAGCCTGGAAGCCGGTGAGGAGACCGCGGCCTGTGCCGCGCGCGAGTTGCGCGAAGAAACCGGACTCGAGGCGCCGGTGCACGACTGCCACCTGATGGCGCGCTTTGCCATCCGGGCGTCGGCCTTGCACCGCTACCCGCCCGGCACGGTGTACAACGACGAGCATCTGTTCGAGTGCGTTTTACCCACGCCCGTCGACATCACGTTGTCCGACGAGCACACTGCGTATGAATGGGTCTCGGTTGACGCCGCACTGGCGCGCGTCTGGTCCGAGACCAACCGGGACGGCATTCGGCAGACCTGCGCGGCAGGCGCGGGCACGTCGGCACCCCCGGCAACCGACTAGCGATACGAGGACGCAACATGGCCGGTCACAGCAAATGGGCCAACATCCAGCACCGCAAGAAAGGCCAGGATGCCAAGCGCGGCAAGCTGTTCACCAAATTCATCCGCGAGATCACCGTCGCCGCCAAAATGGGGGGGTCGGACCTCAGCAGCAACCCACGGCTCCGCCTCGCGGTCGACAAGGCGCTGACCAACAACATGCCGAAGGACACCGTCGAGCGGGCAATAAAGCGCGGCGCCGGCGAGCTCGAGGACGTTGCCTACGAGGATGTGCGCTACGAGGGCTACGGCGTGGGTGGGGTTGCCATCATGGTCGATGCGATGACCGACAACCGCAACCGCACCGTGGCCGAGGTGCGCCACGCCTTCAACAAGATGGGTGGCAACATGGGCACCGACGGCTCGGTGTCCTACCTGTTCAGCAAACTCGGTGTGCTCGCCTACGGTGCGGGCGTGGACGAGGACGCGATCATGGAGGCGGCGCTTGAGGCGGGTGCCGAAGACGTGCTCGGCCACGACGACGGCTCGGTCGAGGTGCTGACCGACGAGGCGAGTTTCGTCGACGTCAAGGAGGCGATGGTGGCCGCCGGTTTCGAGCCCGAACACAGCGAAGTGACCATGCGCCCGGCCAACGACATCGCGCTCGACGTCGACCAGGGCCAGACAGTGCTCAAGCTGCTCGACATGCTCGAGGACCTTGACGACGTCCAGAACGTGTACAGCAACGCCGACATCCCACCCGAAGCCTACGACGCGTGACGCGCATCCTCGGCATCGACCCGGGCTCGCGCGTCACCGGGTGGGGCGTGATCGAGTCGGATGGGCAACGCAACCGCCATGTGGCCCACGGCCACATCCGTGTCGAGGGAGACTGCCTGGCCGACAAGCTGGCCTGCATCTACAGCCAGGTCGAGGCGATTGCCCGCGAGTACGCGCCCGACGAGGCTGCGGTGGAGGAGGTGTTCATGTCAAAGAACGCGAACTCCGCGCTCAAGCTCGGTCAGGCCCGTGGGGCGGCGGTGTGTGCGTTGTCGATCGCCGGTTTGCCGGTGGCCGAATACGCCGCGCGGCTGGTCAAGCAGTCGGTGGTGGGCAAGGGCAGTGCGGACAAGATTCAGGTTCAGCACATGGTCGGTGTGTTGCTCAATTTGCAAGGCCAAAGCCTGCAGGCCGACGCGGCCGATGCGCTGGGCGTAGCGCTCTGCCACGGCCACCTGCGTGTGCACCGGGCGCTGACGGCCGAACTGCAATCGGAGGCGTCGTCGTGATCGCGCGCCTGACCGGCACCCTGGTGCAGAAATCGCCGCCCGAGCTGGTGCTCGACGTCAACGGCGTCGGCTATCTCGTCAGCGCGCCAATGTCGAGCGTCTTCCAGCTGCCCGCGCTCGGTGAGCGGGTCATGCTGCACACCCACATGGTGGTGCGCGAGGACGCGCAGTTGCTGTTCGGCTTTGTCACCGAATCCGAGCGCTCGCTGTTTCAGACTCTGATCAAGATCAGCGGCGTCGGCCCCAAGGTCGCGCTCGGCGTGTTGTCCGGCATGAGTGCCGAAGCGCTCGCACAGGCGGTGCAGGGCGGGGACGCGGCGGCACTCTCGCGCTTGCCCGGTATCGGCAAGAAAACCGCCGAGCGCCTGATTGTCGAGTTGAAAGACAAGCTTGACGCAAGCCCGGGTACGGTGGGCAACGCCGCGGCACCGGACGGGGGCGACCTCATCGGCGACGCCTGCGCGGCACTCGAAGCGCTCGGGTACAAGGCGAGCGACGCGCTGCGTATGGCGAAATCGGTGCAGGGTGCCGGCAGTGTCGAGGAGATCATCCGCCAGGCCTTGCAGAACAGTGTGCGGCGCTGAGCCGGTGCTCGGTGACCGGCTCGGTGCGCTGGCTGCGTTCGCGCTCGCATCTCCGGGCGGGCTCTGGGACCTCGGTGCCGACCACGCGGACCTCGCGGCGTTCATCAAACAGCGGCAACCTGCAAGGTCGGTGACGGCGGTGGACCGCGTGCCGTCGATTTGTGCGCGAATTGCGCGGCGGCACCCGTCGTTGCGGGTTGTTTGTGACACGGCGACGGCGATCACGGTCCCCACAGCAGACCGCGAGGCCACCGTTGTGATCGCTGGCCTCGGGGGCGACACCGTCGCGGGGTGGGTCACCGACCTGGTCGCGCGCCACCCGCATCACCACCTGCATTTCGTGCTGTGCCCGGTGCGCCAGTGCCTTGAGCTGCGTCGGCAACTCGGCCAGTTGCCCTTGGCCTTGAAAGCAGAGGGTCTGGTCCGCGAACGTGGCCGTTGCTACGAGACCGTCTGGTTGAGACAGGACCCGTCGCCCAGCGCGGAACAACGGCCCTGGCCGATGGGTCAGAGTCGCTGGCCCCGAAGCGCGTTGCGTGAGCGCTACCTGCGCGAACGGGTGCACGCGAGCCGGTTCCGGCCGGACGAGGCCGCCGACTACCGGTCCCTGTTGGGCGTCGAGTCGGCGCTGCACGCGAACGCCACGCCGGGTCGCCTACACTGAGCGGCACACCGGACCCTGGCGCGGGTACATCGACACGAACCACGGCAACGAGGCTGGTTGACATGCGCACCCTGGTCATTGCAATCGGGCTCCTGACCATCGCTGCCTGCGCGGGGTTCATGACACGAGAGGAGAGCACAGCCGTGCCCGGAAAACCCGCCCACCACCGCAGCGACGGACGGTTCGTCAACACCGACGGCGAGGCGATCGACAAGCCCCTCTCGGCCCTGCTGAAGTGGCAGCGCGAGGCGCCCGACGTCAAGCGCGTCAGCCTGCCGTTGGCGGAAAACGACCCGGCCTACCTCCGGGCCAACCGCACCGACAGCACGCTGACCTGGATCGGCCACAGCACGTTTCTGTTGCAACACAACGGCGTGAATATTCTGACCGATCCCCATTTCGGCCAACGCGCCTCGCCCGTGCGCTTCGCCGGGCCCAAACGCCTGGTGCCGCCGGGCGTGGACCTGGACGCCCTGCCGGACATCGATATCGTCGTGATCTCGCACAACCACTACGACCACCTCGATCGCTACACGGTCAAGGCGCTGACCCGCAAGCAGGCCGCCAACCCGCCAACCTGGTTCGTGCCGCTGAAGCAGAAAGCGTGGTTCGAGTCGCTCGGCGTGCCCGACGTTGTCGAGCTCGACTGGTGGCAGGCTGCCGACGTGGGCGACTGGACGGTCACGGCGGTCCCGGTCAAACACTGGACCAGCCGCACGCCTTTCGACCGGAACACGGTGCTGTGGGCCGGGTGGGCACTCCAGACGGACGGTTTTTCCTTTGCGCACATCGGCGACAGCGGCTACTCGGCGGATTTCAAGGCGATCGGCGACCGGCTCGGGCCCTTCGACCTGGCGGCCGTGCCGATCGGCGCCTACCTGCCGAGGTGGTTCATGCAGGCGGCGCACATGAATCCGGAAGAAGCCGTCAAGGTGCACCGCGACCTGCGCGCTGCACGCTCGGTGGCGATGCACTGGGGCACCTTTGTCCTGACCGACGAGCCGGTCGAGGACCCGCCGCGCCAGCTCGCGCTCGCGTTGCGTGAGGCCGGCGTGGACCCAGACGCCTTTCTCGTGCTGCAACACGGCGAGACGCTGCCGCTCGCGGGTGGGCGCTGATGCGATCACTGCACTGGTTCCGACAGGACCTCCGCCTGCAGGACAACCCCGCGCTGACCGCGGCCGCGGCCGCTGACGAGGTGCTGTGTGTCTATGTTCTCGACGAACGGAACGCCGGTGGCTGGGCGCTTGGCGGTGCCTCGCGCTGGTGGTTGCACCACAGCCTGCAGGCGCTCGACCGTGCCCTCGACGGGCGGCTTGTGGTGTGCGAGGGCGACCCGCGTGAGCTCCTGCCGACGCTGGTCGAGGCACACGCGATCGACGCGGTGCACTGGAACCGCTGCTACGAGCCCTGGCGCATACGGCGGGACGCGGAGATCAAGCGCGCCCTGAGCGAGCGCGGTGTCGATGTCTCAAGCCACAACGGTTCATTGTTGTGGGAACCCTGGTCGGTCACCAAAGCCGACAAAACGCCCTACAAGGTCTTCACACCCTTCTACCGCAAAGGCTGTCTCTCGGCTGGGGCGCCGCGCGCGCCGCTCGCCGCGCCCGTGCTCCGTACGGTGCTATCCGACACCGGCAGTGACATCGATGCGCTCGGCCTGTTGCCCGCGGTCCCGTGGGCCAGTGGCTTCGACGCCGTCGGGCAACCCGGTGAGGCGGGTGCCCACGCGCGGCTCGACGCCGTGCGCACGCGCGGGCTCGCGCACTACGCAAGCGGCCGGGATCGACCGGCGGCCGAAACCGTCACGCGGCTGTCACCACACTTGCAGTTCGGCGAGCTCTCGCCCAACCAGGCCTGGGCCATGGCACGCGCGCTGCCGGACTCCGACGACGTGGACCGCTTCTGCACCGAGCTCGGGTGGCGGGAGTTTTCCCACCACCTGCTGTTCCACTGGCCGTCGCTGCCGTCTGAAAACTGGCAGCCCAAATTCAACGCCATGCCCTGGCGTGACGAGCCGGCGATGAGGCGCGCGTGGGAGCGCGGCCGGACCGGGATTCCGATTGTCGACGCCGGCATGCGCGAACTCTGGGCGACGGGCTACATGCACAACCGGGTGCGTATGGTGGTCGGGTCGTTTCTGGTGAAGAACCTGTTGCAGCACTGGCGCCACGGCGCGGCGTGGTTCCACGACACGTTGGTGGACGCGAGCCTCGCCAACAACAGCGCGAGCTGGCAATGGGTCGCGGGCAGTGGCGCCGATGCGGCGCCGTTCTTCCGGATCTTCAACCCTGTCACGCAGGGCGAGAAGTTCGACGCCGAGGGGGAGTACACGCGCCGGTGGGTGCCGGAGCTGGCCCGTCTGCCGAACAAACACCTTTTCGCCCCCTGGCTCGCGCCGCACACGGTGCTGGCCGACGCCGGTGTGACGCTCGGGGTAAGCTACCCGCATCCCATCGTCGACCTTGCCGCGTCGCGCAAAGCCGCGCTCGACGCGTTGGCAAACACCAAGGCGTAGCGTTCAATCGCGGCGATCCGCTTCGCGGCGCCGCCACGCCCACAGAGTGTCATCAGCGAGTCTGTGGGAGCGGGTTCCTTGCGCAGCACGAACCCGCGATGCGGTGTTCAGTCATACCGCAGGTGTGTCGCCTTGCCGCGGAAGATCCAGTACGAGAGCACGGTGTAACCACCGATGAATGGCAGCACGGCGAGCGCGCCGTAGAAGATGATCTGCAGCGTCGCTGTGCTGCTCGCTGCTTCCCAGACCGTCAGCTGCCCCGGCACGATCTCCGGAAAGAAGCTGTAGGCGAGGCCCGCGAAAGCGAGCACGAACACCGGCGCGGTGAGCAGCAAGGGGGTGTAGGGCCGGGTGTTGTCGGCCCGTTGGAACACGGCCCGGAGGCGAATCAGCAGGCCCGCCGTGAGCAAGGGTATGGGGGCAAGCCACAACGTGTCTGGCCAGTTGAACCAGCGCTCCGCGATGCGCGGCGAAACCAGCGGGTTGACCACCGACACCAGTGCCAGACCGCCGATCGACAGCCACAGCGCGGTGCGACCCCAGCGCCAGGCGCGCGCCCGCAGGCCGGTGTCGGTTTTGGCGATCAGCCAGGCGGACCCGATCAGGCAGTAGGACGCCGAGACACACACGGCGCTGAGCAACGCGAAGGCCTGCGCGGCCGCGCCGCTGTCGAACCCGGTCACGTAGCGACCGAGCATGTAGCCCTGAGACAGGCTCGTGATCCACGAGCCGGCGAAAAATGCCGTGTCCCACCAGCCCTTTTGCCAGAGCCCGGCCTTGGCGCGAAAGTCAAAGGCCACACCGCGCAGGATCAGGCCGGCCAGCATCAGCGCGACGGGCAGGTAGAGCGCGCCGAGCACGACGCCGTGGGCTTCGGGGAAGGCCACCAGCATCAGGCCGACGCCGAGCACCAGCCAGGTTTCGTTGGCGTCCCAGAAGGGGCCGATGCTGGCAATCATGGTGTCGCGCTCGGCGTCCGAGTCGGTGCGGAGCAGCAGCATGCCGACGCCGAGGTCGTAGCCGTCGAGCACGGCGTAGATCAGCATCGCAAGCCCCATCAGCGCGAAGAAGGCGAGCGGCAACCAGACGTCGGGGGTCACGGTGTCACCTCCACGGTGCGGCGAACGTAGGCCGGTTCGGCGTCGTCGACCAGCCCCGCGGCCTTGCGGGCAAGGTAGAACAAGGTCCAGATGAAGGCACTGAGCAAGCCCGCGTAGAGCGTCAGATACAGTCCCAGCGACAGGCCGATTTCGGTGCCGGTCGCCGGCCCTGCGGCCTCGCTGGTGCGCAGCAGGCCCTCGACCAGCCAGGGCTGGCGGCCTATTTCCGTCACGTACCAGCCGGCAAGGGTGGCAACCCAGCCGGAGAAGGTCATGCTGACCGCGGCGAACAACGCCGGGCGGGACAAGTCGCCGCGGCGGCGCAGTTGCCAGACAAACCACCAACTGGTGACCAGCATCAGCGTGCCCACGCCGACCATCAGGCGAAAACCGTAGAACAGCGGCGCGACGGGCGGGTGGTCGTCAAAGTCGTTGAGCCCGGTCAGCTCGCCGTTCCAGTCGTGCGTGAGGATGAACGCGGCACCCTTCGGAATGCCAATCGCGGCGTGGTTGGTGCGCGCGGCCTCGTCCGGCACCGCGAACAGCAGCAGCGGAGCACCACGCTGGGTGTCCCAGACGCCCTCCATCGCCGCAATCTTGGCCGGTTGGTGCTCGAGCGTGTTGAGGCCGTGCAGGTCGCCGATCACGATCTGCACGGGAATGGCGAGGGCTGCGAGCCACGCCCCGGTGCGCAGGCCGGTGCGTGCGGTGTCACCGCGATCGCCTTTGAGCACGCGGTACGCGGACAGACCGATGATCAGAAACGCCACGGTCAAGACGCTGGCCACCAGCATGTGGCTCAGCCGGTACGGCATCGACGGATTGAAGATCACCGCCGTCCAGCTCTCGACCACTACCACGCCGTCCTCGCTGCGCACGCCGGCAGGGGTGTGCATCCAGGAATTCAACACCAGGATCCAGAACGCCGACAGGGACGTGCCAATTGCGACCAGGGCGGTGGCGAGCGTGTGCAGCCAGTTGGGCACGCGCCGTTGGCCGAACAACATGATGCCGAGGAAGGTGGCCTCGAGGAAGAACGCGGTCAGCACCTCGTAGGCCAGGAGTGGCCCGGCGACGGCGCCGACGGCTTCCATGAACCCCGGCCAGTTGGTGCCGAACTGGAACGACATGGTGATGCCGCTGACCACACCCAGCGCAAAGCAGAGCGCGAAGACCTTGGTCCAGAAGAGGTGCAGGTCGCGCCAGACGACAGCATCACGCCCGCGCGCGATGCTGCGGTGCTGCTGCCATTTGAACCACAGCAGCACCCAGCCAAGGGCGATCGTGATGGTCGGAAACAGGATGTGAAAACTGATGTTGGCAGCAAACTGGATGCGCGCAAGCAGCAAGGCGTCCATCGGGCTCTCCGGGCCTGTGATCAGGTGCCGTCGCGGCGGGCGCCGAAATCGACGAGTTTGCGCACGCCATCGCCGAGGCGAATGACCTGTTTCAGGGTGCTGGGGTTGAGACGCAGGAGATCGTCGGACCACCGCACCGATTGCTCCAGCAGGTCGTGCATCTCGCGGATGCGTCTCTGGCCGTGCGTTTCCTCCCGGTCTTCGGCATTGAGCATCAGGTCGCGCAGGACACTCAGGGTGGGGTCGAGCTCACGTCTGCGCCGTTCCTCGATCAGGGTGCGCGCGATCTCCCACACGTCGTCGGGTGTCGAGAAGAAGTCGCGGCGGTCGCCGCCGATGTGCTGGAGCTTGACCAGCCGCCAGGCCTGGAGCTCCTTGAGGCTCATGCTCACGTTCGAACGCGACACGCCGAGCGCCTGCACGATGTCGTCGGCGCAGAGTGGTGATTCGGCCAGGTACAACAACGCGTAGACCTGGCCGACGGTGCGGTTGATGCCCCAGTGGCTGCCCATTTCGCCGAAATGCAGGACAAACGTGCGGGTGTCAGGGTCAAGCTTTTCCATGATTTTTTTAAATTTCAGAAATTACTGAAAATACTGTAGGCTTAACGGCCCAATGTCAAGTCGCTTGAGCGGTAAGAGGCAGGGTGCGTCGGGCGCCGGCGCGACGCGACGTGGATGACAGGTGCTTCTGGTGCGGTGCGGTGCGGCGCTGGCTCCGCTGGCTGTGTTGCCGGTATGGCTGTTGCCGCTCGGGTTGGTTGCGCTGTCGGCTGACAGCGCACTGTCCGTGACCGGGCTGCTCGCCGTCAGCGCGTGGGTGAGTGCGATTGGTCTCCCATCGCCTACGTTGGCAAGCCGCTGTACGGCGGCGGGGTCTGGGCGCTGCTGCGCTCGACGAGCCGGTTGAGCCCGGGCAGCCCGAGCGTGCGGGCGCGACTGCTGGGTGTGCTTTTCGGGTTCTGGATGCCCTCGGCGGGCGCCAGGGTGTTCGTAGCCTGTTTCGCGCTGGCAACCGGGTTTGGCGTCCGGGCCGCGAGCGGCCCCGGCGCATGGACGATCCCCAACCGAACCGATGGCGAGACACCGGCTCGGTGTATGCTCCGTCCGAGTGAGCTCAACAGCTGGAGCAGAACGCCCGTGGCAGCAGACATCAGCAGCAACACAGCAACCCGTCAAGCGGCCTGTCTTTGTGCTGTCTCGTTGATGTTGGCCGGGGCTGCACCGTTCGGGTACGCGGCCGATGGCGACGTCGTTGCCGCGACCTACGCCGACCCGACCACCCGCTACGCACACGGCGTGCTCGGCGACGCGGTCGAGTGGGGCAGCCTGCACCTCACGGTGCGTGCGTGCAGCGGCTGCGCGGAGCCAACCTCGGAGGACGTGGTGATTCAGCTGCCCCAGCGGCGGGTGTTTGAAGACCTGGCGCCGCGGGTCGTGACCGTGAACGCCGCGGGCGACCGGGCGGCGCTGGTGGTCGAGAGCGATCGCACTGACGGGGCGCGCCTGGCGCTCTACACGGCCGACGGTCTGCTTGCCGCGACGCCGTTCATTGGCACGGCCAACCGCTGGCTCGCGCCGATCGGTGCAGCCGACCTCGACGGTGACGGTGCAGTCGAATTTGCCTACATCGACCGGCCGCACCTCGCCAAGACCCTGCGGGTTTGGCAGCTCGATGGCGACCGCCTGACCGAGGAAGCGAATGCCACCGGGTTCAGCAACCACCGGATCGGTTGGGATTACATCGAGGGCGGACTGCGCGATTGTGGTGATGGCATCGAGATGGTGGTCGCAAGCGGGAACTGGCGTCACGTCGTCGCCGTGCGCCACGACGGCACGCTCACACCGCGGGTGCTCGGACCCTACAGCGCCGCCGCCATTGCCGCGGCGATGGCCTGCGTCGACGCGGACTGAGCCCTCAGCTCGACGACCGCCAATCCGTGTCTGTGGCCGAGGCCACGAAGCGCGGCAAGCCGTCGTCGATCTGCAGCCACGGCAACTGCTCACCGACGTGCACGTGCGCTTGTGGCACCAGCCGCTCCGGCGCATCCAGGCCGCCCGCATGGATTTGCAGGTAGTTCGCGAAGCGTGTGCTGCTGTAGGTGAGCGACGCGCCACAGCCCGCACAAAAACCGCGCGCCACCCCGTCCGAAGTGCGGTGGTAGCGGATCTCGCCTTGCTCAAGATCGAATGCGCTATCAGCGATGCCGAGCCAGGTGGTCATGGCACCGCCGGTGAAGCGGCGGCAGCTCGCGCAATGGCAGTGACCGCTCCAGACCACGTCGCCCGAGATGGCGAAACGCACCGTCCCGCACTGGCAGCCGCCACACAGCGTTTCTTGACCCATTAATGCCCCCCGACCGGTTTGCGCCAGTCTACCCTGTGTGTATCGCCCACGAGCCGTGACCGTCGGGTCGGTTCCCGAGTGGGCGCTGTGGTCACCCCAGCTGCGTACCCCCTGGAGGTCAACTTTGGACATTCTCGTTTCCGTCGTGCTGCCGCTTGGCCTCGCGTTCATCATGTTCAGCCTGGGCATTGGGCTCACGTTGGCGGACTTCCGCCGCGTGGTGTCCCACGGCTGGGCCTTCGTGATCGGCTTGGGTTGCCAGATGCTGCTGGTGCCGCTGGTGGCCTTCGCGGTGGTGCTCGCCTTCGATTTGCAAGGCGAGATCGCCGTCGGGGTGATGCTGTTGAGCTTCTGTCCGGGTGGCGTCACCTCGAACCTGATCTCCAAACTGGCCAAGGGGGACGTCGCCCTGTCGGTGTCCCTGACCGCCGTTGTCTCGTTGGTGTCGATCGCCACCGTGCCGCTCTTGGTGGCCTGGGCCGTGGTGTTTTTCATGGGCAGCGAGGCGCCGCGTATTTCGGTCACGACGCTTTCGATTGCCATGTTCCTGATCACCACCTTGCCGGTCGGCGTCGGCGTCCTGATCCGCCATGTCTCGCCCGCCACGGCCAACCGCATCGAGCCACGGGCCATGGTGTTGTCGAGCGCGCTTTTCGTGATCATCGTGGTCGCGGCGATTGCCGCCAACTGGGATCTCTTCGTCGTCAACCTCGCGTCCCTCGGACCGGCGCTGATCGTGCTGAACGCCGCACTCATGCTGTTGGGCCTGAACATCGCGGGTGTCGCGAAGCGGCCCTGGCAGGAGCGGAAGACCATCTCGGTTGAAACCGGTGTGCAGAACAGCACGGTCGCGATCACACTCGCCCCGCTGATCACGGGTGTGGTCACGGAGATTCCGGCCATGGGCCTGCCGGCCGCGGTCTACGGCGTCACGATGTACGCGGTGGCCTTGCCCTTTGTGCTCTGGATGCGCAGTAAGTGAGAGCCGACGTCGCAGACGTGCTGGTGGTCGGGGCCGGGCTTGCAGGCCTCGTGGCCGCCGCCGAGCTGTGCGACCGCGGCAAGCAGGTCGTCGTGCTCGATCAGGAGGGGCCTCAGAACCTCGGCGGACAGGCCTTCTGGTCGCTCGGCGGCTTGTTCATGGTGGACACGCCCGAGCAACGGCGCATGGGGGTCCGCGACAGCCACGCGCTGGCCCACGCCGACTGGTGGGGTTCGGCCCAGTTCGACCGGCCCGAGGACGCTTTGCCGCGCGCCTGGGCCGACGCCTACCTCGACTTCGCCACCGGCGAGATGCGACCGTGGTTGCACGCCATGGGCATGCGCTGGTTTCCGGTGGTCGGTTGGGCTGAGCGCGGCGGCGGTTTCGCCAACGGCCACGGCAACTCGGTGCCGCGTTTTCACATCACCTGGGGCACCGGGCCGGGCGTGCTGGCGCCGTTCATCGCGCGCTGTCGGGAGCACGAGGCCGCGGGTCGTTTGCGCTACCGCTACCGGCACCAGGTCGACCGAATCGACCTCGTCAATGGCCGCGTCGCCGGCGTCAGTGGCACCGTGCTCGCGCCCGATGACGCACCGCAAGGGGCGTCGACGTCACGCGAGGCGGCTGGCGACTTCGCGCTGACCGCGCCGTCCGTGCTCGTGTGCTCGGGCGGCATTGGCGGCAACTTCGAATTGGTGCGCCGCAACTGGCCGGTCGATCGGCTCGGACCGCCGCCGGCGATGATGGTCGCGGGGGTGCCGGCGCACGTCGACGGGCGGATGATCGCCATTACCGAGGCCGCCGGTGGGCACGTGATCAACGGGGATCGCATGTGGCACTACACCGAGGGCGTTCAGAACTGGGACCCGATCTGGCCGCACCACGGCATCCGCATTCTGCCCGGGCCGTCGTCGATGTGGTTCGACGCGCGCGGCAACCGCTTTGCCCCACCGGCGATGCCGGGCTTCGACAGCATGGGCACGCTCAAGGCCATCCTGGACACCGGCCACGACTACAGCTGGTTCATCCTCACGCAGAAAATCATCAAGAAGGAGTTCGCGCTGTCGGGCTCCGAGCAGAACCCGGATTTCACCTCCGGCAGTTGGAAGGCGGTGTTGCAACAGCGCGTGCTCTCGGGTGCGCGTGCAACCGAACCGGTCGAGGCCTTCAAACAGCACGGCGTTGACTTCATTGTCGCTGACGACTTCGGCACGCTGGTGCGCGAGATGAACGCGCTGACCGGCGAGGACCTGCTCGACGAAACGCGCTTGCGCGCGCAGGTCGAGGCGCGCGACGCGCAGATCGACAACCCTTTCAGCAAGGACCTGCAACTCATGGCGGTGCACGCGGCACGCAAGTACCGTGGCGACCGGCTGATCCGCACCGCCAAGCCGCACAAATTGCTCGACCCGGCAAACGGGCCGCTGATCGCCGTGCGGCTGCACGTGCTCACGCGCAAGACGCTCGGCGGCTTGCAGACCAACCTCGACAGCCAGCTGGTCGACGCGGCGGGCGAGGCGGTGCCGGGGTTGTTTGCGGCCGGTGAAGTCGCAGGTTTCGGCGGCGGCGGGTACCACGGTTACAACGCGCTCGAGGGCACGTTCCTCGGCGGGTGCATCTACTCCGGGCGAAACGCGGGACGCAGCGACCGGATCGCTTGAACGGGACCGTGTTGGGCGTCGTTGCGCGCTCAGCGCCCGGCGCTGCCGCGCGCGCGCGCGACGCGGGTGGGGTATGCGGCTGGCGCTGCGCGGGGTTGGCGCAACACCCACCAGACGGTGGTCGCCATCACCACCGCGCTGATGGCATCGGTGATCGGCAGGGCCCAGCGCACACCGGGCAGGGCGAAGCCCACGGTGCCAATGGCCAGTGTCGGCATCAGGATCAACCAGGTGTGTGCGGTGTAGAGCGCGACGGCGACCAGCGGTCGCCCGGTTGCCTGCATCAACGCGGGCAGCATCAGCAGCGCGCCGATCAACGGGAAGCTCAGGTAGACCACTTCGGCGATGATCTCGCTGGTCACCATGAGCGCCGGGTCGTCGCTGAAGATCCAGAATACGCTGTGCGGCGAAAACACCATCAGGCCGGCGACCGGTACGGTGTACAGCAGGCTGTAGCCGAGCGCCACGCGGGTCGCCTCGCGGACGCGCGCAGCCTGGCCGGCGCCGTGGTTGTACCCCGCCACCGTCTGCAACGCGATCATCATGCCCATCACCGGCAGGAAGAGCAGCATGAACACGCGTTGGATCACGCCGTTGGCGCTGACCCAGAGATCGGCTGCTTCCGGGCCGGCCGCGTGCGCAGTGGCGAAATTGATGGCGGCGATGCCGACGGCGTAGCCCGTGTGGCTCATGACCACGGGTGCGCCCAGCAACAACACCGCTCGGAGGCTCGGCCAGTGCCAGCGCATCGCGGCGCGCTCGGGGTAGGCCGGGTAGCTGCCCCCCCAGAATAACCAGCCCGCATAGACGCCGGTGACGAGGATGGTCACCACGGTGGCCCAGGCGACACCCGGGACCCCGAGGTCGAAGACGATGATGAACAGCGCGTCGAGCACGATGTTGAGCACCGCGGAAAACAGCATCAGGCCCATCACGCGCCGCATCTCGCCCATGGCGCGCAACGCGTCGCTGAGCACGCCGCTGAGAAAGCTGATCGTGGCAAAGGCGATGATCGGCGTGATGTACTCCGACGCCGGTGCCCGCAGGTTGATCGGCAGGGCCATCAGCTCGAAGAGCTGCGCTTGCAATACCGTGAGAAGCACGCTCAGCGACGCACCGAAGGCCACGGCAAAAACCAGTGTGGTGTTCAACGTGCGGTGCGCGGCGGTGCGGTTGGCGGCACCGAGCTGCCGGGCGATCAACGACGCCATGCCGCTGCCGATCGCCGCGTTCAGGGCGATGACCACCATATAGAGAGGGAAGGCGGCGGAGACACCGCCGAACGCGTCTGTACCGATGAAACGCGCGACGAAGATCGCGTCGACGAAACTGTAGAGCCCGTGCACCAACAGCCCGAGGGCGATGGGCAGCGCCAGCTTCGGGAAAAGTCGCACGAGCGGCGCGTTAAGCAACCGGTCTCGATTGGCGTCGTCGTGCATGGGGTCCGGGGCACAGGCGAAACAGCAAGTATAGGTGGCCGATGCGGATTCGGACCCGTTGCAAACGGCCAGAGTGTGACGGGTGTCACACCGTGGCGCGAGTCTCGTCCTGCCGGCTGCTCAGGCGTTCGCGGTGGATGAAATACAGGCCGGCGAGAATGACGACCGTACCGCCGAGCAACGTCTGGCCGTTCGGTGCGTGTTGCCAGAGCAGCCAGTCGAAGGCGATCGCCCAGAACAGCGAGGTGTACTCGATCGGCGAGAGCAGCGAGGCTTCGGCCCGCGCGAAGGCGGCTGTCACCATGAAATGGCCGGTCACGGCGAGGGTGGCCAGCAAGGCCAGTTGCAGCCACTGCAGATTGGTCATCGGCACCCAGAACCACGGCAACAGGCAGAGTCCCACCACACCCACGCCGACGTTGTAGGCCATCACCAGCGAGGCGGTCGTTTCGGTGCGTGAGAGGTACTTGCCAACGAGGAACAACGCGGCGTACGCGAGGCTGCCCACCAGCGCCAGGCTGTAGCCGCGCCAGTCGGCACCACCCTCGGGGTCGAGCGCGATGACCACGCCGACAAAGCCGACCAGAATTGCGATCCAGCGGTGGATGCCGAAGCGCTCGCCGAGAAAGAGCACCGAACACACCGTCACCACCAGGGGGGCGGAGAAGAACATCACGGTCGCGTCCGCCTGCGGCAGGAACAGGAGGGACATGAAAAACGCGCAGGGCGCGAGGAACCCGACCGTGGCCCGCACGAGTTGCCACCGCCAGCGGGTGGGTTTGAGTTGGCGGGTTTCGCCGCGCGCGTGGAAGATCAACAGCAACGCCGCCGTGATCAGCACACTGCGCAGCGCGAGCAGTTGCACAGCGTGGACGCCGGCGGTCACCAGCTCCTTGACCACCGCGTCCATCGAAACCAGGGTGGCGATGCCGCCGGCCATCAGCAACATCGCACTGACATCGTTGCGCGTCAGCATGGGGGCGCCTTGTCGGGTCGGGGCCGGTCAACCGGTCCGCGCGCAGCGGGCCGGCGACCGTGAAGGGTGAGCGGGATGCCCCGAGGCGGCCCGCCGAGGGTCACAGCGTGGTGTTGATCGCGCCGCCGTCGAGCAACACGTTCTGGCCGACAATGAAACCGGCGTGTTGCGAACAGAGAAACGCGCAAGTCGCACCAAACTCGGCGGCCGTGCCGTAGCGCGCGGCTGGAATGGTCGCCTCGCGGTTGCGCTTGGCCTCCTCGGGTGTGATCCCCTGGGCATCGGCG